>CAZXHQ010000662.1:0-2040 GCA_964640145.1 uncultured Rhodothermales bacterium
GCCGGATCTGGAGCCGATGCGCGGAGTCCATCCGGGCTACGGGATCGGCATCCAGTTTGAGTCGGGCATCGGACTCGTCGACCTCAGCGCAGCCTTGAATCCCGACAGCGGTCCGACGGATGCTCGCATCCATGCCGGACTTTCCTTCGGCCTATGAGCGTTTCAACATGGAAGCTTATCGGTGAATTCGCGGGTTGGCGGGCGCTCCGGCGTCGTCCATCCGCCCGTTCATGACTACGCACTTCTACCTGCCTCCTGGATGCATCCACGGCGACCGCATCGCATTGCCGGAAGGGGAAGCGCGGCATGCCCTCCGCGCCCTGCGGCTTTCGGCCGGCGCCGAGCTCATTGCCGTGGACGGGCAGGGAGGATGGTACCGCATCGTCCTCGATCACGTAGGCCGTTCGGACGCTGCCGGACACGTCGTCGAGCGGCGCCGTGAGGTTGGCGAGCCGGCCTACCGGCTGTCGATGGCGGTCGGGATGATCAAGCATCGCGGGCGGTTTGAGACCTTTCTGGAAAAAGCGGTCGAGCTCGGCGTCTCGGAGATCATACCGCTCCTCACCGAACGCACGGAGAAGGAGCGGCTGCGTGAGAAGCGGTCGGAGAACATTCTCATCGCCGCGATGAAGCAGTGCGGACGCTCGAGGCTTCCGGTGCTGGCCGATCCCACGCCGCTGGAGGAGGTTCTGAGGCGGAACGTGGGCCAGGGCTTATGCTGTCACGAGGGTTCCGGCGCCTCGCTGCTGAGGGTGCTGCGCGCCAGTGCGCTGCAGGAGGACGTCGCCATTCTTGTCGGGCCCGAGGGGGGCTTCACGGAGGAAGAAGTGGCGGCGGCACGGTCGGTCGGCTACGCGCTCGTGTCGCTCGGCAACCGGCGTCTTCGCGCGGAGACGGCGGCCATCACCGCGGCGGCGTGCCTGTCGTTCGTTTATGAGTCTCGGTGAAGAGACCGGACGTCTTTCGGAAGCCGGGACCATCAACCCGTTACCGGCGTTCGGAGCCACCGACACCGAGAACCCCCCACAACTCGTGCTTCTCATGCGTGACTTGACCGAAGAACGGATCCAATCCGACCAGCTCGTAGACGGCCGGCTCCTGAAGGTCTACCGCGACACGGTGCGTCTGCCGGACGGCAACGATTCGGTGCGTGAGTGGATCGACCATCCGGGGGCTTCTGCCGTGGTGCCGGTGTTCGCGGATGGTTCGACGCTGCTGGTGCGGCAGTTCCGCTATCCGCCGCGAAAGACCTTCCTGGAGGTACCGGCGGGCAAGATCGACACGGCGGGCGAGGACCCCGTAGACGTCGCTGCGCGTGAGTTGGAGGAGGAGACGGGATGGCGGGCCGAGAGGTTCACGAAACTGGGAGAACTCTACCCCTGCATCGGTTACAGCAACGAAGTCATCTATTTCTATCTGGCCGAAGATCTCGAGAAGGGGGATCGGAGTCTGAGCGAAGGGGAATTTATGGAACTGGTGCCGATCGGGTTCGAGGAGGCGCTGGATCTGGTTCGGTCCGGCGAGATCGTAGACATGAAGACGGCGACGGCGCTGCTTTATGCGCGAGCCTACCTGGAGCGCCGCGAGGAGGAGCTGGCCGAGAAGAAGCTGCGATGAATTGCACGGAAAGGATCGAGGTTGCGGCAGGGGACGTCGAGTCAGATTGATCTTACGACTCGACGCGGCGTACAATTAGGGAATTCCGAAATCATCCAAGCGAGCTATGTTTACGTTTCTGATCGTACTGATCACCATCATTGGGATTCTGATCACCTTCGTCGTTCTGGTTCAGAGCGGAAAGGGTGGCGGTCTGGCGGGGATCGCCTCGGGCGGAGCCACCACGCAGATCCTTGGTGCCCGGCAGGCGCCCGACGTGCTGGAGAAGGCGACGTGGACGCTCGCGATTGCCTTCGTCGTGCTTTGCATCCTGACGAATTTCGCGATAGACGACGACCAGGTGCAGGACAGCGTGATTCAGCAGCGTGCTCAGCAGGAGCAGACGTCACCGACCCTTCCGCCGGGCGGCGAGGGCCAGCAGCA
>CAZXHQ010000663.1:0-2040 GCA_964640145.1 uncultured Rhodothermales bacterium
CGGGGACGCCGCCGAACGCGACGCGCAACATTCCCCTTCCTGATCAGACGCCAGGATAAACCATATTCCGATAAACAGCAAAGATTTTTTATCTATATATGACGAACAGCCTTGGCTTTTTAGGCTATTGCCGCGCTTTGTTTTTGAATCTTCACCTTCAGGCGTCCGGCCGGCCAGCGCGCCGGCCGGCCACGCTCGGAGCGCGGTGCCTCGATGCAACGCCGATTCGGCCTGGAGCGTCCGCATGCACGCCGGGTCCGTTCGCCGACCTCGGTCGCGGCGCGCACCCAGCGGACCGGGGGACCGGGATACTTCCCGCGATCGGCCCTTTCGTCAGCGCTCGTCTCGGCGGTCTGCCAAGTTGGTCGCCTCGATCAGCCAACTCGTCAGATAACCGGTTTGGTACGCCGTTTGATAACAGGTCTTCCGAGGGCCTGATCTGGCACTCTGACGCTTCGAGTGCCAGAAGAGGAGGAGAGAGGGTCTCTCTCCTCGCTTTAGACAGGGCTTCGCTCACCGTAGTGTTTCAGATCCAATACCCTTAACAAACGCCCGGCTCACGCCGGGAAGGAGCAGTCACCATGACCAACATCAAACCGATCGGAGACCGCGTCGTCGTGAAGCCGGAGGCGGCCGAAGAGAAGACCTCCAGCGGTCTGATCATCCCCGACACGGCCAAGGAGAAGCCGCAGCGCGGCACCGTGCTCTTTGTCGGGCCCGGCAGCGTCGAGAACGGGAAGCGAGTCGACATGACCGTCAAAAGCGGCGACAGCGTCCTCTACGGCAAGTATGCTGGAACGGAGATCACCCTCGATGGAGAGGAGGTGCTCATCATGCGCGAGAACGACATCCTCGGCGTGATCGACTAAGAACCGGTTGAAGAAACCAATCTACAGGGATCAGGCCGCCCGACGGACGGCCCGTACGCCTGACCGTAAAACCTGGAATTCCTAAATCATTGACATCATCATGGCTAAACAAATTGTTTTTGACGCCGAGGCACGCAACGCGTTGAAGCGCGGCGTGGACGCCCTGGCGAATGCCGTCAGGGTGACGCTCGGTCCGAAGGGCCGCAACGTCATTATCGAGAAGAGCTACGGGGCACCCACCGTGACGAAAGACGGCGTGACCGTCGCTAAGGAGATTCAGCTCGAGGAGAAAATCGAGAACGTTGGGGCCCAGATGGTCAAGGAGGTCGCCTCCAAAACCAGTGATGTGGCTGGCGACGGTACGACGACGGCCACCGTCCTGGCTCAGGCGATTATGACGGCGGGACTGAAGAACGTCACGGCGGGCGCCAATCCGATGGACCTGAAGCGCGGCATCGACAGGGCCGTCGAAATCGTCGTCGGCGAGCTCCGCACCATGAGCCGGGAGATTGAAGGGAAGAGCGAGATCGCGCAGGTCGCATCTGTCTCGGCCAACAACGACCGGAACGTCGGCGACCTTATCGCCAACGCGTTCGATCGCGTGGGCAAGGACGGCGTCATCACGGTCGAGGAGGCCAAAGGCACGGAGACGGAGCTGGACGTCGTCGAGGGTATGCAGTTCGACCGCGGCTACCTGTCCCCATACTTCGTTACGGATCCCGACAGCATGGAGACGGTTCTCGAGGACGCATACGTCCTGATCCACGACAAGAAAATCTCCTCGATGAAGGATCTGCTTCCCATCCTGGAGAAAACCGCCCAGCTCAACAAGCCGCTTCTCGTCATCGCCGAAGATGTCGAAGGCGAGGCGCTCGCGACGCTCGTCGTGAACAAGCTGCGCGGCACGCTGAAGGTGGCGGCCGTCAAGGCGCCGGGCTTCGGTGATCGTCGGAAGGCCATGCTGGAGGACCTCGCGGTCCTCAGCGGCGGGACCGTCGTCTCAGAAGAGAAGGGGTATCGCCTCGAGAACACGACGCTCGACTACCTCGGCAGCGCCAAGCGGATCGTCATCGACAAAGACACGACCACGGTAGTCGACGGCGCCGGAAAGGCTGAGGACATCAAAGCCCGGACCAATCAGATCCGGCAGCAGATCGAGACGACGACGAGC
>CAZXHQ010000664.1:0-2033 GCA_964640145.1 uncultured Rhodothermales bacterium
CGCTGATGCTTCGGGACGGCGTTCTTCAGAGATTCGAGGCTGTCTTCGAAGAGACGCTTGTCCGGACCCTGTACGTACGCGTGCATCGCTTCCTGCACGACGCGCCGTATCCGATCCTCCTCGACGTCGGGAATCCACTCGTTCAGCATGCTGGAGATGACGTCCATCTCTCGCGCATCGAGGTCGGAGTCGGTGCGGTGCGCCAGGTGCAGGTAGATGAGCGCGAGGTCGTGCAGCGGGGACCATCCGTCATGGTCCTCTCCGTTTTGCGCGAGGATGCTCCAAGGAGTGCCTTCACCGATGTCCCCTTCGACGTGCACCCCCCAGGAACGCGCCAGATCGCCGATGAACGTGCTCTCCTCATGCAGGAAGCGATCGTCCGAGACGGCGATTTCCATAAGGTCTTCGACGATCGAGGTAAGGCGATCCCGGTCGAGCTCCTCCCCCACGCGCCGGGCGGACGCTTCCACTTCGGCCCGTGCGCTCTCTTCGGTGTAGACTTCGAGCGCGTCCTTGATGGCGCTCAGGACCGTTTCCTCCGTCACCCGCGTCTGCCAGGCGCTGAGGCGGCGCGAAATCGTCTCGACTTCCGCTTTCGACAGCTCCTGGTCCGTACCATGAGCCAGCGTGATATAGATGAGCGCCAGATCCCGGAGTAGAGACCGCTTCTTTCCTTTCGCTTCCATAGGCCGTGATACGTGGACGACTGGGGTAATGGTGATCAGTCCCTCCAATCTTCCCGTCTATCCAATGATCCTTTCCGCCGACATTGTAACAAGCATTGGAAGGAAGCCGCGCCGGCCCGCCGAAACCGACCAGCGACCGACGCTCGCAGCGGCGCGTTGAACCGAAGTACTACGCCCTGAACTTGTAGCCGATGCCGTAGACGGTTTCGATGTAGGAGGGGTCGTCCGGGTCGGGCTCGATTTTCTTGCGAAGCGAGGCGACGTGCCGGTCAATCGTCCGCGTGGTGATGTCGCCGGAGATGCCCCACACGTCGCGCAGCAGCTGCTTCCGGCTCACGGTCCGCCCGCGGTGCTGGATGAAGTACTTGAGGATGTCGAATTCCAGCGCGGTAAACTGAATTTCGTCGCCGTTTCGACGGGCGGTATGGTTGCTAAAATTGACTTCGAGATCGCCGAAGCTATACTGCTCCATCGGACCTTCCGACGGCAGCTTGGTGCGGCGCAGCACGGCCTTCACGCGCGCGGCGAGTTCTTCGGCGCTGAACGGCTTCGTGACGTAGTCGTCCGCCCCGATGTCGAAGGCCTGCAGCTTATCCTCTTCATGTCCTTTGACGGTCAGCATGATGACCGGAGAGTCGACGCCGGCCCGGCGCGCCTCGCGCAGCACCTCGAAGCCGTCTTTTTTCGGCATCATCACGTCGAGCAGCACGACGTCGAACTCCGGCAGGCTACTCATACGCTGAAGTCCTTCTTGACCGTCCGTGGCGAGTACCACGTCGAATCCCTTCAACCCGAAATATTCCTGAAGCCCGGCGCCCATCTCCGCATCGTCTTCGATGATTAGCATGCGGGTCGATCCACCTTCGGTGTTCATGGTCTTAGAGCGAGTTCAATGGTCCGGTACGACGATCGATCCTGTTGCCCTCAGAGCTCGAAGTGGGAAGCGCTCCGCTCCGACACGCACGAACCAAAAGAGGCGCACCAGACGGACCCCGCACGACGCGGTCGCGCGCAAACATGCGCGCCTATGCGTCGTAGACCGGATCGCTTCATCTCCAAACGTCCGCAGCGGTATAATACGGTACGGAGATATAATACGAGATGACGATCAATGTATAGGATTCCCGTCGACCGGCCGTGAGCGACTACACCCTCGTCATTGTCATCACCTTCATCGCCTTCGCCGGTCTCGCGGCACTGCTGCTGGTGCCCGTGTACCGATTCTTGAAGCGGGAGGAGAAGGCCGGCAAGAAGTGGTCGGACGAGCACCGGCGTACCGAGCCGCCCGGTCCGTCCCCGAACGGCGTGGATTCCGCCGAGGGTGCGCCGTGACGACTCGGGAAGCAT
>CAZXHQ010000665.1:0-2033 GCA_964640145.1 uncultured Rhodothermales bacterium
CGAAGGATGGAATGAGGACGCCGGTGCGGTTGTCTTTCTTAATGGGCGTCCACCCGTTCGATCGGGACGCGCCGCCTGAACAGCCTCGTACCGACGTTCTCCAAATCGCACCCCGTCATGCGACGTACGCCGCTCTTCCTGCTCCTCTCGCTCCTCTTTCCCGCCCTCGCCGCCGCGCAGGGCGTGCCGATCAAGACCATCCCGGTCGCCGAAGGCAGCCAGTTTCTCTTCTTTCCGTCCGAGCGCCTGGCCATGGGCGGCGTCGGGATCGCGCTGGACGACCGCTACGCCGACCCGTTCGTCAATCCGGCCAAGACGGTCAACGTAAGGGGCGCCCGTTTCGTCAGCGCGCCGGTCTACTACGGCTTCGGACCGCTGAACGGGCGGAGCGGGGAGGGCTCCGGCCGGACGCTGCCCATCGGCGGGCTCGCGCACCATGACAACGTATTCGGCGGCGCCCTCGTGGTCTACCAGGAGATGGCGACCGCCCGTCGGGACTGCTGCTTCCCGGCGAGATTCATCGGGCCCGACGTCGTGAACGAGCAGAGCGGCATCTCCCTCAACAATCTCTACGTCTTCGGCCTCGGCGGCGCGGAGCTTCCGGCCGGCTGGTCGCTCGGGGTCAGCGCCTTCCACGGCAGCCTGCAGGGGCTCGAAGGGGTGCAGCGCCTCTACACTACGAACACGCTGCGGCAGCGCGGCGCGATTCGGCAGTACCGGGTGGGCCTCTACCGGGACGACGGCGACGGCCATGCGGGCGACGTGGTGCTCATGCACCACCGGCTCGACATGACGCACACCATGCGGGAAGGAGGCGACGCGCGCGAGGAATACGACCGGACCCAGAGCGTGGCGCTGCAGGCCGGGTACCGATACGCCTTCTATACCGGCTGGACGCTGGGCGCGCGCGTTGCGGGGGACTGGAAGTGGCATCCCAAGATTCCGAACTACGACCTCATGAACATCCCGCGCGATCCCGGAAATTCAGCGGCATACAACCTCGGCATCGGGCTCGCGACGACGAGCGGGGCCGCGACGTTCGGCATCGACGTCATCTACGAGCCTATCTGGAGCCACACCTGGGCCGAGGCGGCCGAGCCCGTCGAGGCGGCCGACGGGAGCACGATCGCCGCCGGTGAGAAGACGGTGGACAACCAGTTCGACTTCCGCAACGGCCGGATCCGGATGGGCGTCCACCGCGACGGCGAGAAACTGGGCTTCTCCTTCGGACTCGACATGCATCACATCTCCTACGATCTCGATCAGATGGATTTCGAGGACGACGAGCGGCGGCTGCTCGACAACAACTGGACGGAGTGGACCTTCAGTACGGGCCTCGGTGCGGACCTCGGCAGCTTCCGCATCCAGTATGCGGGGCACCTGACGCTGGGCACGGGTACGCCGAGCGTCCAGCGTCCGTGGGGATGGGGGGCCCGGCAGGAGGGCTTCGGGGGGGTGACCGGAGCCGACTGGGTCGTCGCGCCCGACGGACCGCTCGCGCTCGAGGAGATCGCCGTCCTGACCCATCAAGTCGCCCTGATCGTGCCGCTCACGCGGTAGACGCCCTCCGGCAAGCGTCCGACGGCGCGTCCGGCCCTGTTCGCAGGCCGGGCCAATCGGCCGGAACGCCCGGCTCCATGCGTCCGATCCGCCGACGTGGCCGGCTTTGTTCGCCGCCGGTCCGATCCCTCGGCCAACCCGGCCTTATTCACCCAGCGGCCCATCCGCCGCGAGGCCGACCCCGTCGCGGCAACGCCCCGACGGTTTGGCCGCAACCCCAGTTGAAGGCACGAGCTCCTTTCGTACGGGACAAAGACGCCCTATCGGGCCCCGGCTCCGTTCGGATCGTGATAGATGGCCAGGTTCTCGGCCAGGTGCCACAGCTCGAGCGAGGCGTTGAGCTCGGGGTCGATCTCGCGATAGATGCCGTACCAGGCCTTGTTGCCGAAGAGCTCCTGGGCGACGCGCGCCCGGAGGTACACCTTCAGCTCGGCCTCGCGCTCGGCCAGCTCGGCCGTGGAGAAGACGCCTTC
>CAZXHQ010000666.1:0-2024 GCA_964640145.1 uncultured Rhodothermales bacterium
CGGAACTCCCGCTCGCCGACCGCTGCGAAGAAGAGCAGGCTTCGATACGCCCGGCGCTCCCCGTCTATCTCGAGCTCGGCGTGGTGGTTGCCGTGTGCAACCAGGCTCTGTCCGGCAGCCACGAAGCTCGCGGGACTGCGGCCGATCCACCTCTTCAAGCGCTCTCGGCGGCGTACGTAGTCGACATAGAGGCCGACCACGCTCGTGTTTAGAAAGAGACGGTCGTTCACCCACCCGACGTCGACGTTCGTCGTGTCTCCTGAAAACGCGAGCTCGAGGGCCGCGCGAGGATCGGCGGGGACGCCGAGGCGGCGCGCGAAGTGATTCAGCGTGCCGGCGCGCAGAATGCAGAGCGCGGTAGGCGAATGGACGACGCACCCGGCCGCCGTGGAGGCCGTGCCGTCGCCGCCGGCCACGATGATGGTCGAGAAGCCCTCCCACACCGCGCGCGACACGGCCGCCGCGAGCCCGTCCGGCGACGTCTCGCGCACCTCGACCCGGGGATCCTGGCGCAACACGTTGAGCACGGCCGGGGCGTTGCCGGCCGATAGATTTACGAATGCGGGAAGAGGGGCTGACGGCATCGCCGCGACAAGGTACTGCTCGTCTCTCGGTCCATCTTACCCCCGCTGTGCTGCCAGGTTCGAGGTGGGCCCGTATCCAGCCTCCAGACAGCTTCGCCGGGGGGAGGGCCCCCGCTCGTTCGCGGATCGAAACCGGCGACGGAGCTGGCACGAACCCCCACCCGAGCTCCGTCGTTAACGCCGACATGCGATACGTTCTTCCGATCATCCTTCTGACCGGCATCCTCTTTGCGCTGGACTACTACGTCTATCGCACGTGGCGCCGCTATGCCTTTCTCAGAGAGCGCCTCCGGTGGACGCTGTGGGTCTATCGGGTCCTGCTCTTCGTGATGCCCTTCACGCTTCCGCTGTATCTCAACCTGTACAGCTGGTGGGAAGTGGAGCCGCGCCTGGCCCGCGCCCTGTTCTTCGCCGTCTGGGCGCTCTACTATCTACCCAAGGTGCCGATCGTCGCCGTGCTGGCCGCGAAGGACGCGCTCCGCCTCCTGAAGCGGGCGTCGGAGCGCATCTCCTCCAGGCCCGATGCTTCCCGTGGAGAGACGACGGCCGGGCAGGATATGACCCGGTCCGAATTCCTGAGACGCCTAGGCTGGTCGGCAGCCGCCGTTCCATTCGTCCTGACCGGCTACGGTGTCTACCGGACGCTCTACGACTTCTCCGTGCACCGGGTCGAGGTGCCTATCGTCGGTCTGCCCCGAGCGTTTGAGGGACTCACCATCGCGCAGCTCTCCGATCTGCACGCCGGGTCGCTGTTCAGCGACCGGCCCATGTGGGACGCCGTGTCTATCGTCGGTGGGCTGCGGCCGGACCTCATCGCGCTGACGGGCGACTACGTCAATCACGACGCCGAGGAGATAACGCGCCTGCTGCCGGCACTTAAGGCTATGGAAGCGGATCTCGGAATCTACGGCTGCTTGGGAAACCACGATCACTACGCGAACACCGAGCGGCTCATCGGACGCATCGGCGCGACGTCCATCGACCTGCTCGTCAACGAGCACCGTACCCTCGAGATCGACGGCGCAAAGCTCCACGTGGTCGGTACCGACAATACGGGCTTCCGCCAGCATCACGGAGACCTTCCGAAGGCCGTCGCCGGCATCGCGCGCGGGGGCGACAGCGCGCAGATCCTGCTTGCCCACGATCCGACGTTTTGGGATCTGGAAGTGCGCCCCCACTACAGCGCCGTCGATCTTATGCTCTGTGGCCACACCCACGGCGGACAGTTCGGCATCGAGGTTGGCCCCATCCGGTGGAGTCTCGCCCAGATGCGTTATGAGCGATGGGCGGGGCTCTACGAGGAGCCGCGCGAGAACGGACGCGGTGCGCAGTTTCTCTACGTGAACCGCGGCCTCGGCACCGTGGGCCCCCCGCTGCGCCTGGGCATCCGCCCGGAAATCACGCTGCTGACGCTGCGGCGCGCGGTCGGCAGACCCCGCA
>CAZXHQ010000667.1:0-2014 GCA_964640145.1 uncultured Rhodothermales bacterium
GGTAGCCCATCAGCTTCTGCAGCAGACGGACGAATCGTGGAGAGTGATGGCGAACATACCACTGGTCCGCGGCGCGGCGTACGCCGAGGCCGTAGGTGGGATACGGGTGAATCGTATCGGAGATCTGGCGGAGCGTCACGCCGTGGCGCATCGCAACGGCGAGCTCGCCGATCAGGTCGCCTGCCCCGCTACCGAGCACGGACGCCCCGAGAATCTTACCCGTCAGCTTTTTGGCGAAAACCTTGATGAGCCCGGCGGTACGGCCGTCCGTGACGGCGCGGTCGATCTTGCTGAAGGGAAAACGGTATACCTCGAAGCGCAATCCTTCGTCGCTGAGCTGCGCGGCCGTCGCCCCCACGTGCGCGAGCTCCGGATCGGTAAATGTCGCCCACGGAACGTGGCGGATGTCGATTTTCATCGGCCACTTCAGCAGCGCGTTTGTCACGGCCACCTTGGCCATGTGCTCGCTCATGTGCGTGAACTGGTAACGGCCGGTTACGTCACCCGCGGCGAAGATGTGCCGCACGCTTGTGCGGCATCGATCGTCAACGGTAATGCCCGTCTTTTCATGGGCTATACCTGCCGCTTCAAGATTTAGCGATTCCACGTTGGGCCGGCGCCCGGTCGCGAGAAGCAGCGCGTCGCTCGCAATGGCTCGCGTTGCGCCTCCTTCCTCGACCCGGACGCTGATTCCGCCGTTGGCTTCTTCGACGTGCCGGACCGTAGCATTCAACACATATCGGACGCCCTCGTCGGCGAGGATCTCCTGAAGCATAGCCGCAAGCTCCTCGTCGTCATTCGCGAGAATACGCCCCAGCATGTCGACGACCGTAACATCGGTACCGAGGCGCCGGAAGGCCTGCGCCATCTCCATGCCGATGGGCCCGCCGCCGATGATCGTCAGTCGTCGCGGAAGCTCTCGAAGCTCGAACAGCGATTCGTTGGTTAGATAGGCCACATCCTGCAGACCGTCTATTGGTGGAACCAGGGCCCTGGCGCCGGAGGCGATGACCGCCCGGCGGGCGCGGACCCGGTGGACACCGTCTTCGCTCGTGATCTCGAGTGTATGGTTGTCCACAAAGCGAGCATTTCCGTGCCGGATTTCGACGCCCATGGCTTCATAAATCTCGGGTCGGTCGGCATCGCGATAAACGTCCTCCCGAATGCTGTCGACGTGACGCATGAGCTGGGCGAAGTCGATCTCCGGCGCCGGATTCGTCACGCCGTAGACGCCGCTGCACCTGATCGTGTGCACGGCCTTGGCCGCATTCAGCAGCGCTTTGCTGGGGATGCAGCCCGTCCAGGTGCAGTCCCCACCGAGACGGTCGCGCTCGACCAGGAGCGTCTTCGCACCCAGATTTGCACTGACGCCGGCGGCGGTGAGCCCGGCCGCACCTCCGCCGATGATGACTAAATCGTACTTCTGGTTCATGCCTGCGGCCTCGAATACGTCGAACAGTGCGCGCGTTTCGACGCCGTTCGCGCGCGGATCTTCGTCCACGTGGAATGGACGCCGGCGACGATCATCAGAGTCACGATGCCATAAACCCACTCCGGAATATCGTGCCCTGCGACGAGCAGGTAGAGATAGGACGAGACAAAGAAGAACGCGGCGGAGAGGGCGGGAAGCCCTATGGAGCGCTTCCGGCGAATATTACGCACGAGCCACGCTAGCGAAAGCGTGAAGAACGGGATCGCGCCGACGTAAATGCTTCCGAATAGGAGCGGATTTACGCCGTATTGCCGGCTTAATTCCGTGATCCATTCTGAAAATACGGTCCACGTCATATCCAGATCTCAGGCCGGGCGGAGGATAGATCGAGAACGCGAATAGGTAGATCCTTCATATCTATGCCCATTAGGGTCACCTGAATGAACGGTTTCAGCCACGGGGCACGTATGTCGAACGACATGCACGCAGCGTTACGCGACGCGACGCCTGCGACCGCGCATAACCGGAGATCGCGCCTTCGAAGGATTTCCGCGTAACGCCTCGGCCTTCGATGCTACGACT
>CAZXHQ010000668.1:0-2003 GCA_964640145.1 uncultured Rhodothermales bacterium
CCGCCGTCGGGCTGGAGGCCGTGGGTGTTGGGCAGCGCCTCGATCAGCGTACGGCCCTCGTAGCGCACCTTCAGAAATTCCGACGCCGAGTAGCGAATGGAATCATCTGCCACGGTCGCGAAGAAGAAATGGGCGTCGGTCTCGATCGGGCCGTACCGCGTCCGACCGGCCTCCCAGGTATAGCGCGGCCGGATATTTTCGCGGACGACCTCGGACCGCAAGTCGAGCTTTGCACCCAGATACGACACGGCATCACCGTCGCGAATCCGTATGCCGACCGCTTCCGGAAAGCTCTCCACCGGTAGGATCTCCAGCCGGTCGAGAATCGACGCTACGGGCTCATCCGGGTCATGAGGAATCAGGACGGTGACGAACGCCTCGAAGTCCCCGGCTCTATAATGGCCGGCCTGCGTCTGGTAGATGGCTTTCTCCGGCTGATAGTACCTGTTTTCATCATACAGACCGTCCTCCTTGGCGTACGTCTCGAGAAAGCGCACGAGCAGACGTCGCGTCTGCGGTACCTGGAACGCTCCGATCGAATCGAGGGACGTATCATAGTAGTGAGGGCCGCTTTCGTGGATCGTCTGCGTATGCCAGAGATTCGTGAACGTGTAGTAGTCCTCGTCCAACACCTCGGCGGCGTCGATCACGACGAAGAGGTCCAGCGGCTTGAGGTACGCGACGATGCGGTCCCAGGCATAACCCATCTCGTCGTCGTAGAGGCGAGTCCGGCTCATGTCCACGTCTCGAAGCGTGAGCACGTCGATTTTCTGCGTGCGGACCCGGCGATACGCCCCGGAATTGCGGATAAAGTCGCGGACGGATTGCGAGCGGTCGCGCTTGTTCTTGCGAACGACGAGCCGGTTGTGGTAGTAGTCGGATCGGTACCGGCCGAACGGTCCGCTGGGCAATCCGGAACGGTAGCCGCCGTCATGCAGAAGCACGGCCCCCCGGTTCATAAACAGCGAGATGCTGTTCTCGTCCGAGCTGCCGTGATGCATCTTCTCTTCCTCGACCGTGATCGTGTTGCGGAGGAATTCGCGGTCGTTGAAGCCGCCCGTCCCTTCGTCTCTGTAGTTCAAGAGCAGGTACGTGCTCTCCGGATTCCACCCGTCGCGGAAGACGACCTTCTTCCCGACGAGGTCGTCGAGCACCTCCTGACTCCGCGTGGCGGGCATGCGGGGCGATAGCGTGTCGTCCGACCACCGGTAGGCCTGCGCCATCAGCATAGCGGGCGTAACGCCTGGCTCATGATCGGTGGGCGTGAGCTTTTCGAACATCTTCTGTGCCTCCCACTTCAGCTCCGCGTCCTGAT
Organism: uncultured Rhodothermales bacterium; assembly: GCA_964640145.1. Classification (GTDB taxonomy): domain Bacteria; phylum Bacteroidota; class Rhodothermia; order Rhodothermales; family VXPQ01; genus CAZXHQ01. Next base: position 1,316 of record CAZXHQ010000668.1, read on the forward strand.
ATTCGTTCGCGAATCGTTCGAAGGCGGCCACGTAGTACGACCAGCCAGGATTCCAGTCCGCGTCGCCCACGTCGGGGATGTTGTGGGCGGGCGTAAAGAGCTGCTTGTAGAATTCCGCATAGTACCGCATGATCGGTGAGTCGAAGAGCTCGTCGCGCCCGCTGATGTCGGCGTAATTGAACAGGGACGTGAGCCAGATGGGATTGTAATGGGTCGCGTCTTCGATCTCCCACTCCTTCAAATTGTCGCTGGCGAGGATCTCGGCCATCTGCTTCCACCTTCCGGCATCAGGATGATCGGGGAGGGCGAGGAACCCGTAGTAGAGGCCTTCGGCTCGGATGATGGCCCGGTTATGGGCGCCCCATTCGGGAAAATGGAAGACAAAATTCATGCTCTCGGCGATGTTCTCTTCGACGTCAGCCCGCTCCGCGTCGTCGAGCATGCCGCCGTCTCGCACTCGCATGTAGGCGCGCGTGTAAGGGCTGAGGAAGAACATGTTGACGAGCGCGGGGATGCCGTCGTCGTATTCGGCGCGGGTGTCGGCGTAGTCAGGGGGATAAGCGTCCCTTAGATCGCCGTAATCGGCGAGGATTTGGGCGGCGCGCCGTCCATACTGGTCCTCCCCCGTCTCCTCATACAGAAACGAAAGAAGGTCCGCCAGGTACACCGGCTGGCCGGGCGAGTTGTA
>CAZXHQ010000669.1:0-2003 GCA_964640145.1 uncultured Rhodothermales bacterium
CCTCGTCCGGCTCGGCCGAACCGCTGAGCACCAAAAGAAGAAGCGGAAGCAGCAGCACGAAAAAGCGATCGTTCATGTCGGAGTTCTGGAGGTTAGATCGTATGGAGGCTCCATTTCGACAGCAAAAACGGGCCGTGTTGCTGAGCTCGTTCCAACGTTCGGGCGAAGTTCTTGGCGGAAGATAATGGATACCGGGCCGACGAGTCAGCTCGCGAACGCATGCTGAACGGAGGATCGCGGGGCGGCGACGTCCACGTCCTATCTATCCTCGACGCCCTTCCCGTCCTCTCCGGCTCTACGACCGAAGACGCTGTCGGCCGGGCGCTCGATCTGGCGCGCCTCGCCGATCGCCGCGGCTCCGACGAGGTGATGGCCATGACGAACGTCCACGATCCGGAGAGGCGGATGCTCGGCGAGGAGACGTTCAAACCGGGACCGACGGCCTATATCCCATAGCCGGGTACCGCGAATACGACGGCGGGCAGGCGTTCTACCCCGGACTCGGCCACCCGGACGAATCGTTCAGCCAGCCGCTCTTCCCGGACCACCTGCTCTGCGGAATTCGCTATGCGATGGGCGAGCGCACGCCGCGCGACTATTCCAGGGCGGTCGCGGTCGAGAACGAGTAGCCGGATGCGCTGCGCGGCAGGCGCAGAACTTGGGGACTGCCGTACATCTGCGCCGCGCTCTCGTCCGGATCGGACTTATTCCACAACGGGAGGCGACTCGGCCGTCTCGAACAGAAAAGCTGCTTGTTCAACAAAGGTGCCTACGTCATCGTCGCCGATGCCGGGATCACCATCGATGTGATAGACTGCAGCGACCTGCCACTCGTATTTACCCTCCTGCACGTCAGCCGGCATGCAGTCCCCAACTTCATCCAGGACGCCCGGAGGCGTGCTGCCGGAGATATGCCCTTCGCCGTCGGCCGAAGCCCGGAAGACGTTTCCGTTGCCCTTCGTATCGGGTCCCGCATGCGAAAGCTGTCCGATGAGTCCGCCCGTATCCGGATCAAACACCTTGATCCATACGGAATACAATCCCTGCGGAATCAGACCGGCGAAGTGGGAGACGGTGTGGGTTCCTTCTCGGGTGCACTTGGCGACAACGGCACCTTCCGCGCCGCTGAATTCGCCCCAGGTGACGTGATGGTTGTCGGGGGCAAGCACGGCGTTTTCTCCGCGGCTTTCGTAGAGCTGCGCACCGGAATCGAGCTGTTCCGGACTGTCGATACCGACGAGGCCGACTCCGACGTCTCCTTCAACCAAAAGAAAGTCCGTCACGATAGTAAAGTTCGTCTGGGTGGCCGTGAGTCCCTCGCCACCCGTAGCCACGGAGTCTCGGCCATCGAACACGTTGCTCTTGTGCGACGTGACCTCGGAGCTGTGGTGCGCCCCGACAGGAATATGCCCGCGGTCACAGCCCGCTACCACGAGCACTGCCATTGTCAGAATAATACAGGTACAGGTGCCGGAGAACGTCTTCATCGTCATGCCTCGATCTAATGGATACGTGCCACGTCGGACGAGATCCGTCGCCCGATACAGCGTCGTCAAGATGGCAAGGATGGCGTCCCTGATCGAAGCCGCCCGCGAGACATACCATTTCTTTCCGGGGGATGTAGAACAAGACAGATGTTATCGGGCCTCGTCCATTATGATGGTATCGAAACTGATCGAACATGTCAAATAACATCCCGACGGTGAAGACCGGAAACATGCCACCTGCGCCGGATACCACATCCAGAATCTACTGGCGAGGTACACATCTAACTCTTAAGATATATATACGAGAAAATATATACGCCGATGACGCACTCCGGCCGGGTGCGAAGCTGGATTCGACGCGGCGGCGCACACAGGTTGTGACGAGAGAAAGGCATGGAGGAAGCCGTGGCCAACGACACCGCGCGGCCCGGTGATGCAGCGGACTGGCAAATGCGCACCCTCTTCGACGCGGAGGTAGCACAGGCCATCGATTATTGCATCGAACGTCTCGAAGAC
>CAZXHQ010000670.1:0-2001 GCA_964640145.1 uncultured Rhodothermales bacterium
CCTGCGCGGCGGCGCGCCTCAGAAGCGCGATGCGTGCAGCGCCACGTCGGCGCGCGTCCACGCCCGCTCGAAATCCGACCACGCAGCGGCCGCATCGTCGTCCCTGGCCTGCGCCGAGAGACTCTGCGCGAGTCCGAAGAGCGACCAACCGTTCTCTGGGTGGATCAGCAGCGCCTCGCGGTAGACGCGTTCGGCGTCGGCCGGCCGGTTCGCTTCCAGCAGTACGGCGCCCAGGACGTGCCGCGTCGGCAGCGGCCATGGCTCCGGCTCGTCATATGCGAGGTTGTCTTCGAGGGCGATGGCCCGTTCCAGCGCTGCGACCGCCTCGTCGATCCGTCCCTCTGAGGCGGCCAGCTCGCCGCGCAAAATGCCTGCGGCCATGTTCAGAAGGTCCGTCTGGCGATGGCCTACGAAGCCGTAGGTCAGCGAGTCGGGGATCTCTTCGATAATGCCCGCCAGGCGGTGGAGATAGGAGCGAGCGCTGTCCGGACGTTCCATCCGGAGGTGCGCCAGTCCACGACCGAAGCTCCACATTCCTTCGTCGAACGGACTATCGTTGGGGCGCTTCACTTCGAGCACTTCGTCCCATCGACCGAACCGGGCGAGGAGGAGCGTCGGATAGAATCCGTCTGCGGGCGACAATCTCGCGAGATCGCGCGCGGCCTGAATCGCGACGGCGCTCTGGCCATCCATCCATCCGGCGAAGACGAGCATGTGGAGGTTGTGCCCGGGATAGATCGCGACGGCCTCTCCTCGCCGCGCACGCTGATCCATCTGCCATGCCTTCTGGTTCGCCCGCACGGAGTCCCCGTACCGCCCGATCTGCATGTAGATGTGGGACGGCATGTGCTGGATGTGGCTCGCCCCCGGGATGCCCTCCGCAAGCCGGTCGGCGCAGGCCTCGGCACGCTCCGGTGACGGAGATGCTTCGACGATGTGGATGTAGAGGTGGCACGCGCCGGCATGCTGAATGCTCCTGCCGAGCACGCTCTCGAGCCTGGCGACGGCTTCTTCCGTTCCCGGCTGCGGCCGGCCGTCACCGGTCCAGTAATCCCACGGGCGGAGGACCATCAGCGCTTCGGCGTAGAGCGTAGCGGCATCCAGATCGTCGGGAAAGCGGCCTACCACGTCCCGCATCGCATCGGCGTACGCACTGTCGAGGGCCGTCCTCCTGGTCGGTGCCGTGTCGGACGCCGCCTCGTCGGCCGCCGCTCCACCAGACGCGGCCTCAACGGCCGCCGCATCGCCGGGAGCCGCCGGGGCGTAGCGCGCGGCCATCGCCTCGATCAGCGCTTGCTCGACCGGACTCGAGCGGGGCGCAAGCGATTTCGCCTTCTGCGCCGCATCGTAGGCAGGCGCGGCGGCCTCGTCATAGAGAGGTTCGTTGATGTAGGGGCCGAGCGCCCAGGCTTCGCCCCAGTAGCACATCGCGCAGCCCGGATCCAGGCGCTGCGCTTCGCGAAACGCGGCGACGGCGTCGGGTCGGCCGAAGGCGTAGGCCAGCCGCATTCCCTGATCGAAGTATTGCTGCGCCAGGTCCGCTGACGACGCGTCGGATGAAATCGTGACGGATCGGTGATGCGTACCGAGATTATCGTACCGATGAGTCGCCGCATCACCCGACGACGCGTGATGCTGTGCGGCGGCGGGCCTGATCGCCGACACGGCGAAAACGAAGATTAAAATCCAGATAGAACGGGCCATGATTTTCCGAGCTTCGAATGTGAGGGCAGCACAATTCAGCTCGAACGGAGCGATACTGCCGCATGAATGATCGGGTCCGCCGCAACGAACGCTCCGGCGAGAACGCAGCGAATTGATGTCTTAGCGGTCGACCGACGGGAGACGTGAACGACGCCTCGGCCAGACGTTCCAATGTAATCCATGGGCCGGGACGCGGTAAGTGAATTCGTGTTTTCTACGCGCCGACAAGCTCCCTTTCGACCGGGCTGGACGGCTCCGCCAGGTACTGGTGCACGAACTGGACGACCGCTGCGCCCT
>CAZXHQ010000671.1:0-2000 GCA_964640145.1 uncultured Rhodothermales bacterium
GACCTCTCCGTAGAGCTGCAGGCTTTCGAAAAAGAACTGGCGCGAGCCGCGATCGAAGAGCATAGTGATCTGGCGGTCGAGCTCTTCCTGCTTTTCACGGAAGACGTCGCTGAGGGCGGGGTCCTCGACGCGCTCGATGGGGAGCGCGTACAGCCGCCGCTTGACGAGGGTCGGATCGATGGGGAGCGGCCGGTAGCGAAACACCGGATCTATTTCGCACCCCCTCGACATAAAGTCCGCCCGGGCATCCTCCGCGTTGACCGGCGTGGTCTGCAGCAGAAAGTCGAGGGACTCTCCGATCTGCGCGAGGCTTTCGTCGACCCGGCACACGGCCTCGTCGAGGGCGCGCCGGCCGAGCGCCAGGAAACTGGGCGCCTCGTAGCGCGTCAGGTCCTGAGAGAACGCGAAGAACGTCTTTCGAAGGGCCGTGGCGAGCTGCGTCCGGAAGGCATCGAAAAGGAATGGATAGATCGCGCCTGTTTTTGCGTGTCGGAAGACGGGCGTTATTTCGAGGCCAAGGACGAACGTGTTTTCGCCGCCCACGGCCAGGGGAGCGCGGGCCGGCGGTGCGGGATGCCGGGCACAGGTCACCGACACGTCCGCGATGAAATCGTGGATCTTGATCCGCTGCACGGCCTTCGCGAGGGCCTCGGTGGTCGTCCGCAGCGCCTTCGAATCGGGCGCCGCTACGCGCAGCTCCGGCTGGAGGTCGTACGGGTCGTCGGTTTTGACGTCGTCGGCGCGGCACCAGAGCTCCAGGACGAGGAATCCGCCGAAGTGCTCGGCCATCAGCCCGGCGAGCACCTCGACATGTTTGGAGAGCTCCATGTCGGCACGCTCGCTGTGGGCTCCGACGGCGTAGCTAGGCAGCGTGGTGACGAGTCGCTCGGTCACACGATCGGCGTGACGGTCGGGCCGCCGGTAGACGCCGATGAACGGGATCGGGCGATCCACGTAGACGCGTCCGCCGCCGGCGAGGTCGGAATCCACTCGCCGGCCTTCGAGAAGCCTACTGAATAGTACGTCGACGCCCGGATCGATGTCTGTCTCCGCCACAGCGGCCCCTCAGATTGTTGAATGAACGCGGTCGAATCCGGCCAGCGCCGGCTGCACCGTGCGTTCGAGCGCGCCTCGAAGGGCCTCGATGACGTCCCAGTAGGGCTCACCGGTCCATTCATCCATGAAGAACTTCTTGATCTCTATGGCCAGCGCGCAGGCTGCGTCGGGATAGCGGTGATGGATCCACTCGGGGAAATGCCCGCCCGTGAATTTAATGTTTTCGCGGACGTCGAGCCGGCGGCCCATGAAATCCACCTCGCGAAGGGATGCCATGAATCCTTCGACGACGGGCGCCCACCGTTTGCGATCCATGGTGCCCGTGCCCACGTTGATCTCCGGATTAAGCTCGGGCTCTTCGGGCGCATGGCCGGGCCCGCCCCGCCGATGGTTGTAGGAGTGGATGTCGTAGACGAGGATGCGGCCGTGGCGCCGCACCGTTTCGTCGAGTACTCCTGCGACAGCGTCGTAGAACGTTTCGTACTCGTGCAGGGACTCGTCGATCAGGTGGGGCGGCGGCCCGTCCTTCCAGACGTCCAACCCCCATGCATCGGAGGGCTTGAGATACACCGCCGTGTCGGCGTCGCGATTCAGGTCGACTTCGAATCGGGACCGCAGCCCTATGATCCGCGTGTCTCCAACCGACGTCCATTCGCGCGTAAACGGATCTTCCTCTCGGAGGCGGTCGCCTTCCGGAAGCGCCAGATGCCTTCGCACGTCGTCGCGCACGTCGTGCCCGTCGTGAATCGCAGCCGCCACGAGGGGGCCGTCGCCTTCTTCAATAAGGAAGATCGGCTCAGTCACCGTGCGCTCCTGGTTTAATCAGCAGATCGGTCAGGTCCTCCGTTCAGCGACCTATACCGGCGTACCGATCGCAGGTTACCCGCACGCCTCGAGCGGGCAAAAGCATAACCGGATCGTATCACAAACCTTCAACCTTCAAC
>CAZXHQ010000672.1:0-1988 GCA_964640145.1 uncultured Rhodothermales bacterium
ATTTTTCGTACTGGCTACCGTCAAGCGATCGGGCATGCTCGCGTTCGCGGCGGCCGTAGTGGTCGTAGTCGCCTTGAAGACGCCCAACATGAAAATCGGCCGCCTGGCGGGCGGTGTATTCGCCGTCTTACTCCTAGTTGCACTGGCCAGCCCCTTCGCCCACATCACGACCAAGAGCAGAAATATCTCGGTCGAGCAGCTCTGGACGAACGTGAGGAGCATGGCTACGGACGAAGAATTCGAAGGAGTGAACGTGGACGAGACGACCGAGTGGCGCCTCCAGTGGTGGGGTGCCATCATTGGTTACACGATTAAAGGAGAATATTTTTGGACCGGGAAAGGGTTTGGCATCAACCTCGCGGAAGACGACGGCTTCTTGACGCAGCAGAGCGTGCAGAGAGGCGCCCCGACTCGGAATCCGCACAGCAGTCATCTCATGATGCTGGCGCGGGCCGGCGTGCCTGGACTTCTCCTCTGGCTTATCGTCCAGCTGAGCTGGGCATGGGTGGTTCTCCGTGCGTGCCTCGAGAGCAGGCGTGCCCGAGATTATGCATGGTCGGGCATTTTCGTGTTTCTGCTTGCCTACTGGTCGGCCTTCCTGGTAGATGGATCCTTCAATCTATCGATCGAGAGCACTTATCAGGGCATCTGTTTCTGGGTATTGTTTGGGGCCGGAATCGCCGCCGTACACATCTATCGGACCCGGCCGGAGATCGCCTGGGACGAACCCCGTGCATTTCGACACGTCCGGGAAGACGGGTGACGTTGCGGAGCGGCTGTCGAAGAGAACGAAAGGACGGTGAGGATTGTGCTCATGACTGACATGAATGGTCTCGACGGTAAAGCTTCTCGGGAGGAGAGGCCGCCGATCAAACCCCTGATCGTGCACAACTTCTACCAGCAGTCGGGGGGAGAGGATCAGGTGTTTGCGGCCGAAACGAGTCTACTGAGATCGGCAGGGCATGACGTCCTGCACTTCACGGCTTCGAATGACGACGTAGAACAGCTCAGCAAACCGGCCCTGGCCAAATCCGCCGTCTGGAACGGCGCAACGTACCGGGAGCTGCGCGCTCTCATCCGTCGCGAACGACCCAGCGTCGTACATTTGCACAACACCCTCCCTCTCATCTCGCCCTCTGCGTACTACGCCGCGAAGCGCGAGAAGGTGGCCGTGGTTCAGACCCTGCACAACTATCGTCTGGTGTGTCCAAACGCTCTGCTGTTTCGTGACGGCAAAGTCTGCGAACTCTGCCTCAAGAAGCGAATAGCATGGCCGGGCGTGAAGCATGCCTGTTACCGCTCGAGCAAGGAGGCCTCCGGTGTCGTGGCGTCCATGGTCGCACTGCACCGCGCTGCGCGCACGTGGACCGACAAGGTGGACGTCTACGTCGCGCTGACGGACTTCGCGCGGATGAAATTCATTGAAGGCGGCTTACCGGCCGAAAAAATTGCGGTAAAGCCAAACTTCCTTGCCGAAGATCCCGGGGCCGGATCCGGAGCCGGCAAATTCGCCCTGTTCGTCGGCCGGCTTTCGCCCGAAAAAGGCGTGGAAACGCTCCTGGCGGCCTGGAACCGGACAGAAAGTGACGCAACGTTGAAGATCGTAGGCGACGGCCCGCTGGCGCCCGAGGTGGCGGAGAAGGTTGGAGGACGACGCGACGTGGAGTGGCTGGGCCGGCGAGCTCACGGAGAGGTGATCGACCTCATGAAAGAGGCGCACGTACTCATATTCCCTTCCTTATGGTACGAAGGCTTTCCTATGACCATCGTCGAGGCCTTCGCTGCCGGACTTCCCGTAGTAGCGAGCCGTCTGGGCAGCATGTCGTCACTGATCGACCACGAAAGGACCGGCCTTCATTTCCGCGCGGGAGATGCCGGAGACCTTGCCTCCAAGGTCGCCTGGGCATTTGCCCATCCCGGCGAGGTGAACGGAATGCGCCGCCGTGCGCGTGCAGAGTTCGAGAATAAGTACGACGTCGCCCGCAACT
>CAZXHQ010000673.1:0-1981 GCA_964640145.1 uncultured Rhodothermales bacterium
CGAACAGAAAGGCGGCGACGATGCCGGGCGAGATAAAGCCCCAAAACATTTGAATATATGCGAAGACGCTGCCGGCCGAACCCACGATCGGCGCCCAGAGACATCCCACCACGACGAGCACGGCCGTAGCAAGCCGCCCGATCTTTACGTAGTGCTTCGGACGCACATCGTCCCCGCGCCAGTGTCGTTTGTAAAGGTCGACCGTAAAGATGGTCGCGGCCGAGTTCAGCATCGAATCCAGCGAGCTCATTACGGCTCCGAACAGCGCGGCGAACATGATGCCGGTCAATCCGGTCGGAAGGATCTCGCGAATCATCACCGGGTAGGCCTGGTCGGCATAGGCGACCTGTTCGGGAAAGAGCTCGGCCGCCATGATGCCCGGGAAGACGATGATGAACGGGATGAGCAGTTTGAGACCTGCGGCCAGGAAGATGCCGTTTTGGCCTTCCGCCAGGCTCCGCGCCCCCAGCGTGCGCTGCGTGATGAACTGGTTCAGCCCCCAGTAAAACAGGTTGGGGATCCACAACCCGCCTACGAAGACGGCCACCCAGGGCATCTCGTCGTGATTCCACGGCAGTACGGTACTGAGCTTGCCGTCGGCCGCCTCCACAAACGGCGCGACGCCGCCAAGCGCCTGGAGCCCGAGTGCGGTAACGAGCAGGCCGCCGAGGAGGAGCGCGATCCCCTGTATGAGGTCGGACCATACGACGGCGCTCAAGCCTCCATAGATGGTGTAGACGCCGGCCGAAATGCCGATCAGCCAGATGCCCGTCATCAGGTCGATTTCGAAAATGGAGTCGAGCGCGATGGCGCCCGCGTAGAGTACGGAGGCAAGGGCGACGAAGATGTAGGCCAGCATCATGAAGGTTGCCATGATGGCGCGAGCACCGGCGTCGTAGCGGTACTCCAGATATTCCGGCATCGTAAAGATGCCGGCTCTCAAGAACTTCGGCAGGAAGAAGATCGCCACGATCACAAGTGTGACGGCAGCCATCCACTCGTAGCTTGCGATCGCCAGTCCGAGCTCGAAGCCGCGTCCGGCCATGCCGACGAAGTGCTCGGTAGAGATGTTCGATGCGATCAGCGAAAAGCCGATCAGCCACCAGGAAAGGTTGCGGCCGGCCAGGAAATAGTCCTCGTCCGTGTCTTCGCCTCTCGACGCATACAGCGAAACGCCGATGACGAATGCCATGAACGCACAGAACGCGACGATGTCAACCCAGTGTAACTGCATGTCCGCCGCTGCTTCTGACGTTCGATCATCTAAGACCTCGCCGGCGGTTATCGAGCACGGGACCGGTCCGACGGCGCGAACCGTCGCGATCTGCTGAAAACCAATTGATTCTAATGTGCGAGGCTCTCATTTTCAACAGCGAGCCTTCATCACGCGCGCCCATTGTACGACCCTGATATGACCCTGGAGGAATTCAAAGCGACCCTCGCGGACGAACGTCCGCCAACCGACCTGAGGCCGGAGCTGTGCGCGCTGTGGTACGAGCGCAACGGTTCGTGGGAAGAGGCGCACCGGCTGGTGCAGGATGAGCAGAGCCAGGAGGCCGCCTGGGTGCACGCCTACCTGCACCGTAAGGAAGGCGACCTTCAAAATGCGTCGTACTGGTATCGGCGGTGCGACCGGCCCGTCTGCTCCGAATCGCTCGAGCGCGAATGGGAGCGGATCAGCAGCGCCCTCCTGTGAGCCGAGGTCGCGCGGGACGGGGGCACGATACCGAGATGGTTGCTGTGAGCCGGGGACGGGCGGGGCCGGCCGATATACTGCGAGGCGGCCTGCCTCGCGCACTCCGCCCACCGGTCACGAGGCACTAGCGCGACGCAAAGACCGAGCGGCTTCCACCCTTCTGAAAAGCAATAATGTCGTATGGATCACTACGCGGCCCCTCCATTCCAGGTGAGCCCATGGGCATGCCCGGTACGGCGAGTCCTGCGACGTCGGCATCCTCATCCAACATCCGCTTTATCTCTT
>CAZXHQ010000674.1:0-1980 GCA_964640145.1 uncultured Rhodothermales bacterium
CCGTAATCCGTTCAAGCCGTCGCCTTGCGTTCCTCGTAGATCGGGTCGGCATCCCGGATCACGGTCTCGCGGGTGACGCGGCAGGCGGCCACGTTCGCGTGGGCGTGCAGGTCGTACATGATCTCGAGCATGATCTGCTCCATCACGGCGCGCAGGCCGCGGGCGCCCGTCCCCAGCATGCGGGCGCGCTCGACGACCACGTCGAGGGCGTCGTCATCGAATACGAGGTCGACCCCGTCCATCGCGAAGAGCTTCTGGTACTGCTTCACGAGAGCGTTCTTCGGATCGACGAGGATCTGCCGCAGCGCGTCGTCCGAGAGCGGATCGAGCGCCGAAATGACGGGAACGCGTCCCACCAGCTCGGGGATGAGCCCGAACTTGAGCAGGTCGTCCGGCTCGGCGAAGCGCAGGATGCCCGGGTCCTTCTTGTTGAAGGTCTTCTCACTCTCGGCCATGAACCCGATCGTGTTGGACGAAAGCCGGTGTGCGATGAGCTCCTGCAGGCCGTCGAACGCGCCGCCTACGATGAAGAGGATGTTGCGCGTGTCGATGTTGATGAGGCTCTGCTCGGGATGCTTCCGTCCTCCCTTCGGCGGCACGCCCGCGACGGTCCCTTCCAGGATCTTCAGCAGCGCCTGCTGCACGCCTTCTCCCGAGACGTCGCGCGTGATGGAGGCGTTGTCGCCTTTGCGCGCGATCTTGTCGATCTCGTCGATGTAGATGATGCCCCGCTCGGCACGCTCCACGTTGAAGTCGGCGGCGTGGAGGAGATGGGCGAGGATGCTCTCGACGTCTTCGCCCACGTAGCCCGCCTCTGTCAGCGCCGTAGCGTCCGAGATCGAGAACGGCACCTCGAGGATGCGTGCCAGCGTGCGGGCCAGCAGCGTCTTTCCGACGCCCGTGGGACCGATCAGCAGAATGTTCGATTTCTCCAGCTCGACGTCGTCGTACTCGTGGAAGTACTGGTCCGAGTCGATGCGCTTGTAATGATTGTAGACGGCCACCGCGAGCGACTTCTTCGCCCGGTTCTGTCCGATCACGTATTCATCCAGCGCCGTTTTGATCTCCCGCGGGGTGAGATGCTGCCGGCCGACCGCCGATCGCCGCGACGTAGGCACCGTCGGCTGCTGATAGGCAGCCAGGTCGCTTCGGACGATGCCGGCCGCGTCGTTTATACACCTGTCGCAGATGTACACGTCCGGACCCGCGACCATGGAGGTCACCTCATGGGCGGTCCGTGCGCAGAACGAACAACGGATGACGTCGTCGCCTCTTCGATTACTCATGTCGACAGGAGATTGAGAGATTACGCGTAGAGAACCGCGGCAATCCGGCGTACCGGGGAGGATGGACCATCTGCCCGCCTCAAGGTATCGCTTCCGGGATCGCCTAACTTAAGCCATGCCGCACCCGCTTGTTCGAATGAATTACATCGTCATTCGAACGTCACCATTACAGGACGCGCCTCCGCCGTGAACCGGTGCATCCGAACCGGAGGCGGCGCGGCTCCGGGCGTTGCAGGACTGCGAGTGCGATCGAGTCCTCCCAGGTGCAAGATAGGCAGACATCGGAAGAGGGTCTAGACGGCCGTTGATAAATTGCGCGTCTACCGCGCTTCGCTTCGTTCAGGCCTCGCCGGCCATGCCGCTCCGGTCGGGCGCGGTGCGGGCTCGCGTCTGCGCTGCACGCCGCCCCGATTACTGCGGCGCTTCGTCACCGACCCCATACGTCCGGAGCGGGCGGGGGGTCCCCGAGTTCGCCCGGCTATCCGAAAATCGGCCAGTAGACGCCGAAGCGGAAACGCTGGGCCGGGAGGGGGTAGATCGGCACGAGGAAGTTGCCCGCCAGGACGGCGGTGCCCGACAGCAGGTTGTCGTAGACCAGGAAGAGCTTGGCATCCCGCACCCGCACCTCCGCGACGACGTTGAGCATATTCGAGGCCCCGACGAAGATCGTCGACGCCTCGGGAACGACCATCAG
>CAZXHQ010000675.1:0-1964 GCA_964640145.1 uncultured Rhodothermales bacterium
GCCGCTCGAAGGCGGCGACATCATGACGACGGACACCTTCCGCGACTACGAGTTCGTGTTCGAATGGAAGGTGGCGCCGGGCGCGAACAGCGGCGTGAAATACAACGTCTCCGAGGAGCTTTCGACGTCGATGGAACCGCAGTATGCCGCGCTGGGCTTCGAGTACCAGGTGCTTGACGACGACCGGCATCCCGACGGCGAGCTGCCCTCTCATCGCACCGGGGGGCTCTATGACATGATACCGCCCAACGACGCCAAGCAGCTGCGGCCGGTCGGTGAGTGGAACGAGAGCCGGATCGTGTTCCGCGGCATGCACGGCGAACACTGGCTCAACGGCGCAAGAGTGGTGGAGTACGATATGGATAGCCCGCGATTCGATTCACTCCTCGCGGCCAGCAAGTACGCCGACATTCCAGGTTTCGCAGAACGCCGGGCAGGCCACATTGTGCTGCAGGATCACGGCGATGACGTCTGGTTCCGCAATCTAAAAATCAAAGAGATTCCCGCCGAGCAGGATGCCCCCGGCTCCTGAGCCTGGCCCTGCCCGTACGGACACGGCGTACTACGTCCCGTCTTCGTTCCAGATCGTCGTCTGAGGCTGGAAGGCGGCCCATGCGAACCAGAACGCGACGTACGCATCCCGGAACGGTGCAAGCCGCATTCCGCGCAGCTCCCCGGACACGGCACGGCCGTCGACGTCCCAGACGGATTCCGTCGCCGCGTCCAGAATGCGGCCGTCCCGCACGGTGAAGCCCTCCGGCCGCAGACGCTCGGGGACCTGGTAGGCCATGGCCGCCCCGTACTCGCGATGCCAGAATACGACGACGTTGTTGAGAGGGCCGACCTGGACGGCGCGCACCGCCGCACCGTCGTCGAGCCGGCTAAATGGTACGGCCACCCCGCTGCCCGACGGGAGGCCGAGTACGCGTTCCTTCATGGGCAGCCGGTCGTCGACCTCCATCGCGTAGAGCAGGTTCGTGTTGTCGACCGCGTCGTAGTTTCCGTATGCGTCCGTGCCGTAGTCGCGCCGGAACCCCGTGTCCGTCGAAACAACCTTTGTTTCGGGGTGCAGGGCGGTCCAGCCCGCCCATGAGATCTCGAGGGCGGGAAGCGTCGAGAGCAGCGCGCCGTCGGCGGGGCCGCACCCGGCAGAGCGGCCCATCTGAGGCCACAGCGACTCTTCGTCGCGGCGGTCGAACATGACCAGGTTATTAAACAGGAGAAGGCCGGATACGCCGAAGGGCGCACCGCCTGTCTCCGTGCGATCGAAGACGATGCCCGAGCCCGTGAGCGGGCAGTACGTGACGGCGATGGGCGTATCGAACTGGTCGAAATTGACGATCTCGTGGTACTGGATGATGCGGAGAGGCACGGCCACCGCCCGGCTGCCGACTAAGAGGCCCAGCACGCGGTCCTCGCCGCTCAGATAGGCCGCCTCCGCGGCGCCGACCAGCGGGGGATCGGATAGAGCGGGGATAACGTCGCGAGGTAAGCTCGCACGGAGGTCCTTCGTCGGGAGACTGCACGTCTGATCGGTGTCCAGAGCTCCCGGCCGTATGTCGAGTCCCTGCGGCGACTGATCGCACGATGCAAGCAGGCAGCAAACAACAGTCACCGCCGACATCGACGTGAAGGAGAAACGGCGCATCGGTCTGCCTCCGGAGGACCGGAATCGATTGATTTGTCGACGCTGCACTCTCTTGGTAGGTCTTCAGCTCAGTACGTTACAGTACGCCGGCGCGCGGAGGGCGGCCTGCCGGTGCGGTACCTGCCCTGCCGGCGCGCGGAGGGCGGCCGGCGCGTGCGATTCCTGCCCCGCCGATTCGGGGAGGACGACCGGCGTCTGCGGACGGATCCAGTACGCCGATTCGGGGAGACCGGCCGGCCCGCGCCCTTCCCGCTCTGCCGAGCGAGGGGCCCGATACGATGTTCACTGAACTTTCGGGCGTGAATGATTATCTTGC
>CAZXHQ010000676.1:0-1958 GCA_964640145.1 uncultured Rhodothermales bacterium
GTTTTTTTCTAGTAGTTGGTAGGCGTATTCCCACCGCTCGACATACCGGCGTTTAGATCTCCGGACATCCATCCTATGCGGTCAAGATCGGTCCGCGGCCGAAGCGGCGTCGGGGAGGCAGGTCCGGCACCCGCTTCCCCTCGACGCCAAAAGAAGATACTTCGCTGAGTCCCTTCGTTCGAGGTTCGAGCGTGACAGGTTTTAAATGCCTGTAACGTCGTCGTTCGCTTTAAGCAATAGTGATTTCCCCTATATGCACCACGTGATCGTGTATCTAGCTTTACACGTCCATTTGACCTTCATAAAGGCGTGACTTCCAGCCATGACACGTGTATATAGCAGAAAAATACATAGCGGAAATCCGTCCGTTCATCTTGTCGCACACGGAGTGGTAGCCATCCTACTCGCATGTTCGATGGTTGCGTGCGGCGATCGCGAGACGGGCATCCAGGAGCCCGACCAGGATCTGGGCGGCGCGCAGCAGGACGTGGACCGTGCCTACGCGGACGGCTCCGTCGTACGGGTCAGCATAGCGGACGGCCGGATGATGCCGCGAATCGGTGCCGGCCGATCCACCATTGCGGTCGAGAATCAGGACACCGAGGATTGCGTCGTAAGCGTTGAGCCTCGAAATAATATAGGCCGAACCGGGGCGATAGGCGGCGACCTGGACGCCGGGCGCGCGGCCTCGGATCGCGATGCCTCACCTTCGCCGACCCCTGAACAAGAGGACCGTGCGGACTACGTACCCGGAGAAGACGAACCGACGAACGACGGTAATCCGACTGCGGCGTCAGGGCAGAACCTGGACGCCGGTCCAACGGCAGGTCAGAACCAGAGAGTGGCCGCCGGAGAATCATCGACGCTGGTCCTGTCCCTCGAGCCAGGCACCTACGAAATCAAGTGCACTGCGGAGGCGGAATCGCCTGAGGCCTCTGTGGATCCGTCCGTGACGACCGACGATGGCCTTCTGGTCGTCGTATCCGATGCTCAGGATACGGAGCCGCCCGCGGCGCCGGGACGCGCACCGGGTGCCGGCGACGAAGTGAGGGGAGAGGATGCGAGGGAAGGTCTGGAGCCCTAGACGCGGAGGGAGCCGGTGGTCGGCCACAGCCAGCATGAGCATGAGCGGGCCGAATGAAGGGTCCCGCGGCGCCCCCTCCGACGCCCGGGGCACGCCCGCGAACGTTGCTCTCGTGGCCGGCTTGCGAACCGACTGCCTCGTCCTATTCTTCGAACGGAGCGGAATTCCCCGTGATGTCGATCGACCGCCTGTCGATGCGTGAACGACCCGCCGGACGTCCGGTCATGCATCAGACCTGGAGCAAGCTCCTGTTCATGCATTGGCCCATCCCGCCCGCACAACTGCGAGGGCACGTACCAGGCGGCCTCGAAATCGACACATTCGACGACACGGCATGGATCGGCGTTACGCCGTTCACCATGCCTCGTCTGCGACTACCCCATCTTCCGGCACCGCCGTTCTTCGGTCACTCGCACGAGATAAACGTCCGCACGTACGTTCACCTGCACGGCCAGCCCGGGGTGTGGTTCTTTTCGCTCGATGCCAACAATACGCCGGCCGTCATAGGTGCAAGGCTCGCCTTTGCGCTGCCGTACTTCCGGGCTCGGATGTCGCTCGAAGAACGCGGCGATCGGATACGGTTCAGGTCGTTAAGGACGCATCCCGGCGCTCGGGACGCCGCGTTTTCGGCGTCGTGGCGGCGGGGAGAGAAGCTGCCGCAGGCGCATCCCGACACGCTCGAATTCTTCCTGACCGAGCGCTACTGTCTCTACGCAGCCCGCAGACGCCGTCTGTGCAGAGCGCGCATCCATCACGAACCGTGGACGCTTTGCCGGGCGGAGCTCGACTCGTCGATGGCCCTGGAGGACGACGGGGCGTCGGAGGGCGAGGAGGCCGACGAGGCGACCACGGACGTGGCCGGTGCCACGGGCGG
>CAZXHQ010000677.1:0-1947 GCA_964640145.1 uncultured Rhodothermales bacterium
TCGAACGAGCGCCGCGCGAGCGGATTCACGAGCGCGTGCCTGCGTGGAGAGCGCCACGCCGGCCCTGGTGTAGGCCTCGATCAGTGCCTCCTCGAAGCGCTCCAGCGCGTCGGCTTCAGCATCTGCATCGGCGGAGGCGGCGAGCTCGACCTGCAGCTCGAAGAACGCGCCGTTCTGATTTTCGCGCGCCTCCTCGGCCTCGTCGTTACCTGCTTCGCCTCGTACGTAGTTCATGCGCGTCTGCGATGCTGCGACGACGGCTTCAGCGACCTCGCTCGCATCTCGGTGGCCTGCATGCACGTCGGCGGCGACCTGCGAGGTGACGTAGGCCGCGACATCCGCCATGGTAACGTCGTCGGCATCATCCTGCCGGCGGGCTTCGACGAATACGTCGGCCTCGGCGCGCGACTCGCTCGTAAGCGGCATGCTGGTCACGTCGCTGCGGTTGTGCGTGTAGACCATGGCGCGGGATTCGAAGTCGGCTTTCTGCGCGACGATGACCAGTTCCTCGGCCGCGCCGTCGACGGCGACGGCGAACCGTCCCTCCGCATTCGTCGTCGCCTCACCCTGAAGCTGGTTCAGCGAGCCGTTTGCGGAAACGTTCGCCGCCGTCACCAGGGCATCGTCCACATTCCCCTGCGCGGTCCCGGCTTTTCCGAACCCTGCGTCATCGGTTACGCGGCCCTGGAGGGTTACGTCCCCCGAGCCGTCGACGCCGGTCGAGCCGTCGCAGCCGGTCAGTCCAATCACCGCTAACGCCAGGATAGGCGCAGCGAAACGTCTAGTAAAGGGGTTCAACATATCGGTATGAAGCGAATGAATAATGAACGTCTATTGCGCGATCGTCGGCGCCCGTGCCACGGCGCGGTTCGTGCGCCCGGCGCACGGGCCCCTGCGAGCGGGTGGCTGGAGGCGCCTGCGCGCCCGCCGTTCAGCGCCCGCCGCTCAGCGCCCGCCGCTCATCTACTCGCAAGAGCCGTTCCACATCCTGCTTCGGACCGTGTTTGTAGCACTCCGGAGGGAGGGAGGGGGCGCAGGGCGGCAATACCCGCGCCGGCAGTGCAGGGCTTGCACATGGGATGGGAACGGCGTGCGCGCTCGTGTCGGCGGGGCCCAGGAAGGGCATGCAGCGGGCGCGGCCGGCGTCGCAATCGTAGTTGAGAAGGCCGGGCGGCGCCTTGACGCTCAGGTGTTGATCGACTGGCCTAGCGCGTCGCGCGAGGCCTCCATCACGGCCTCAGACAGCGTGGGATGCGGATGCATGGCCTCGATGATCTCGTGCGCCGTCGTCTCCAGCTCGCGTGCCGTGACGGCTTCGGCGATCAGCTCGGTCGCGTCGCGACCGATGATGTGGCAGCCCAGCCACTCGCCGTATTTCGCATCGTAGATCACTTTCACAAAGCCCTCGCCGTGTCCGAGGGCCGAAGCCTTACCTGAAGCGGAGAAGGGGAACTTGCCGACGTGGACGTCGAAGCCTTCCTCCTTTGCCTGTTCCTCCGTATAGCCGACCGACGCGATCTGCGGCTGGCAATACGTGCAGCCCGGGATGTTGTTGTAGTTCATCGGCCGGACGTCCTTGCCGGCTATCTTCTCCACGCAAAGGATGCCTTCGTGGCTCGCCTTGTGGGCCAGCCAGGGCCCGCCGGCCACGTCGCCGATGGCGTAGACGCCGTCAACGTTCGTCCGGTAGAACTCATCCACGACGATCTTGCCCGGTTCCGTCTTCACGCCCGCATCCTCGAGCCCGAGGTCTTCGACATTGCCGACGACGCCGACCGCGGAGAGGACCTGGTCGCACTCGATCGTCTCGTCGCCTTTCTTCGTCTTGAGGCGGACCTTGAGGCTTTTGCCCTTCGTATCGACGGACTGCACCTCCGACGACGTCAATGATTTGATTCCCTGCTTCTTAAAGGCGCGCTCGAGCTCTTTCGAGATCTCGGCGTCCTC
>CAZXHQ010000678.1:0-1943 GCA_964640145.1 uncultured Rhodothermales bacterium
GCGGCATTCATATGGTACCGCATGGATGTACAAGAGAGCTTCTCCGCGCTTCATTCGATGACGAGCGCCGCGGCAACTTTCCTGCTGACACTGTGGCTCGCGTCCCTCGGGGAAGGCGAGACGGCACGGAGCACCTCCTATGGTAGGGCTGCGTGGGAGGCGCCCGAAGGCCAGCGCGCAGCACGGAGTGCGCCTGCCATCGTTCCCCAGCCGCAAGGCTATGAGCGGCTGCGGGGTGCTCTGCATCTGCCCTCCCTGCGAAGCGTCGTGCTCGGCCGGGGTACGACGGACGGCGACCGGTACGCGGCGGAGCTGATCCGGGGCGAATTGCAACGGGTCGACGTCGAAGTGTCGATCGACTACGAGGGCCCCGAAACGACGGACCGGGCGGCCATCGTGATCCGTCCCGTCGAGGATACCGGAGAGGAAGGATACCGATTGGAGGTTACGGCCGGAGGCGCGCGAATCGAGGGCCGCGGCGAAGCCGGACGCTTCTACGGCGCCATGTCCCTGATCCAGCTCATCCGCGCGGAGACGCCCGACGTGCAGGCGCTGCGCATCGTCGATTATCCGGAGCTTGCGTTCCGGGGCGTCGTGGACGACGTCAGCCTCGAGCTGCCGACGCTGCAGGAGTTCAAGCGACTCGTGCGGTATCTAGGCGAGCACAAGATGAACGCGTATGCGTTTCCGGTCGAGGCCGTGTTCCGATTCGAAGCCGATCGCACGGCCGGCATGGGGTCCGTTTCGGCCGGGGAGCTCGTCGAACTGCAGGATTTTGCAGCCGCCCACCACGTCGAGATCATTCCCGTCTTCCGAACGCTCGGTCACCTTCACCGCGTCCTCGAACAGCCGGAGTTCGCCGGAGCGGCTGAATATCCAGGCGCCGGGACGCCGAACGTGCTGGATTCGGCAGCCTACGACCTTATCGGAATGCTGCTCGACGAGATCGTGCCGATCTTCCGATCGCAATACGTGCACATCGGGGGTGCGATGTCGCCCGAGGTGGGCATCGGCGCGAGCGCGGATTCGGTGGAGGCGCAGGGGGCCGCTGCCGTGCATCTGCGGCACTACCGCCGCGTCTACGCGATGGTGCGGCGTCGAGGTAAGGACGTGATGATGCAGGCCGACCTCCTGGAGCCTGGTCGGGCCGCTTCCGGCGACTCAGTTCTCGTGATCCCCGACGACGTCCTGCTGATCGATGGGCACGGATCGGGCTCGTTTCCCAACCTCTACGGCGCCGCAGGCCGGCGGGTCCTGGCGGGTCCATCGCTCCGTCCGGAGGGACGGATTGTTCCGGACCACGCCGCCACGCACGAGAGGGTCTCGCGAGCGCTGCGGCGGGCGCACGAGCTCGGTGCACATGGATCGATGGCCGGCGGCTGGTCGGCCGGGGGCGCACCGCTGCTGCGCGCCTTGCGCGATCGCGAGCTGGCCTATGCGGCCGACCGCGCCTGGAATCCCGACCACGCCGAGACCGACGTGGACGAGAGGATCAATGTGCAGTTCTTCGGCCGCGATACGCCCGAGCTGCGCCGCCTCGAGGCTTCGATCAGCAGGCTTACGGCCGGTCTGAGACATCCCGAGCTATGGCGCCATCCGCTGCGGCGCACGAGTCCGGCTTCAGCCCGAAGGCCGCTCCCTGGACGATCCGAAGCGGAACGCCTGCTGGCTGACGTCGAACGCGTGCAGCGAAGCGTTTCTCGCAACGCCGAGTGGCTCGATCACTATGCGTTCGCGGTGCGCCTGGCATCCTGGCACGAAGATGTGAACGAGCTCGCCGCGCAGATCCGAAGGGCCCGTCGCAACGTGACCCAGCCGCACGTACTCGAACACGGCACTGAATGGGCCCTGCGGCTCGCCGGCGAGGCCCGGACGCTCGCGCAGGCCTATCGGTCGCTGTGGTTGCGCGCCAGCCGCAGCGCGAATCTCGACCGCGTGCTGCG
>CAZXHQ010000679.1:0-1940 GCA_964640145.1 uncultured Rhodothermales bacterium
CAGCCCAAAAGACGTGACGCCACATTCGCCGGATGTCGGAAAGGGTTTTCTCCATGATGTTGCCCGATCGTATCTGCCGAGACTCCGTGAGATGCCGACCGACGCGCTCTGGAAGAGCGTCTCGGGAGGAGCCCCCAAGCACGACGATCCGGTCGTTGTTAAGACGCTTCATCGAATTCCTCAATATATTGAGTAATTCGCTAAAGCTTGGCAGATAACGTTGTCAAGGGTCGAAATCCGAGCACCAGCACCGATCCGTGGACGACGGGCGGGGGAAGCCCTCGCCGTGTCGAAGGGCGTCGATGGGATCAATGCGTGCCGCCGTAGACGCCGTTCTTCGCACCGACCGGAGGGGGGCCGTGGAATGCTCCCTACCGAAGGAACTCGAAGTGGCTCAGCGTGCTGTCGGCCAGTTCGCGCATGACGTCTAGCTCTCCCGGCATCAGGTGGTCATGCGGAAGCCATATCTGACGCACGGGCTGCCGGGCCGCCTCGAAGAGGAGCTCGGCCGAGCGGCGCGGCACGAATTCGTCGTAGACTCCGTTTATGAGAAGGAGCGGTACCGGCGAGATGGCTCCGACGTGTCGTCCCGGATCCAGGCCGCGTAGATACCATGCGGC
The DNA here is from genome assembly GCA_964640145.1 of uncultured Rhodothermales bacterium. Classification (GTDB taxonomy): domain Bacteria; phylum Bacteroidota; class Rhodothermia; order Rhodothermales; family VXPQ01; genus CAZXHQ01. The sequence continues at coordinate 621 of CAZXHQ010000679.1, forward strand.
GAGCTTTGCCGCGATCCCTCGTAGCACGGAATTCCGGATGGGAAGATTGGTGCGGAAAAGCAGTGCCAGGCCGGCGCCTCCGTGATGCAGCGCGACGCCGCGGAAGATGCGATCCTTTCCGGCCGGCGCCGCGAACGGTACGCCGAAGCTCACGCCGACCAACGCAATACGGGTCGAGTCGACCTCCGGCCGATCGGCCAGATACCGTGCCGCACCCGACAGGATGCCGGGCATCCGATATGCCGAACGTCGAATGGACGGCAGCCGCCTGAGCAAGCGCCACGGGCCGAGCTCTTCCGGAATGGCCTCCGGGTACTCCACCGCCAGCACCATCCCTTCCACCGGGCCCGGGATCACTTCCGCAGCGCGGCGCCCGGTCTCGCGTCCCGCCACCAGCACGATGGCCGGCAGATGCGATTCCGGACCAACCGCCGCCGGCCTTCGCAGGAATGCGGCTAGCGAATCGCCTCTCGGGAGTACGAACTGCAGATTGTAAAGGGCCTCGAGCGCATCCGAACTCACGAGTTCTTGATGGGCCAGCCGGAGCGGCACCGGCTTCGTCGTGAGGGAGGCGCAGCCGCCGAGGAACGCTGCAAGCAGAAGCACCGCGGTCAGAGGAAGGGTGCCGGACGTGGCACGGCCGTATATCGAACGGATCCGTCCCTGAATGGAGTGCATCTGTTTGACTCGATTTGCGCTTGATTCCACCTGATCCGTAAGTATGGTATATAAAATCAAGCCGATTAAAGAAGCCGAAACGATGGCAGATCCGGAAACCATCCGCAATGCATTCGAGCGCAACGCGAGAGCCGTCTCCCTGCGGCCGTCCACCGGCCGGTACACGACGTGCACGAAGATCCGCGTCCGCGACGGCACGACCTGTGAGATCGAACATGGAGACTGGACGTTCACCGCGGACGTAGGCCGGAAATCCGGCGGTAACGACGCCGGTCCCGGTCCCGGCATCCTGGAGCGGGCGGCTCTCGGGAGCTGTCTCGCCATCGGGTACGCGACCTGGGCCGCTCGCTTCGGCGTGCCGATAGAGTATCTAGAGGTAGGCGTCGAAGCCGACGTCGACGCCCGAGGCATGTACGGCGTAGCCGACACGTCTCCCGGCTACACGGGCCTGCGCTTCCGGGTGACCATCCAGAGTCCTGCTCCGGAGACGGAGATTCGCCGCGTGCTGGACGAAGCGGACGCGCACAGTCCGGTTCTCGACGACTTTCGACGGCCCCTATCCGTCGAACGCGAGGTGGAGATTCTGGCTTCGACGTCCTGACCTTTACACGTGACGCCATACTAGTTTCTGCGCCCGAGATG
>CAZXHQ010000680.1:0-1937 GCA_964640145.1 uncultured Rhodothermales bacterium
GGGCGGGGTTGCGGCGTGGACTATCTCTTAACATTCTATACGTGCGGGCTTAGCTGAGGAGTTGAAGGTTGAAGGTTAAAGGTTGAAAGTTGAAGCTTGAAGGTTCTTTTGAAGTGGGCCTTTCGATCAGGAACGAGAAACTTTCAACTTTCAACCTTCAACCTTCAACCGAAATACAGATGCCGCCCGCGCAGTGCCAGCCCTAATCCCGTCCACCGTCATCATGCCCAACGACCGACCGCAACCCATCTTCATCGACGATCTTGAATTCGTCGGCGCGGGCCTCCACCGACCCGAGTGCGTTCTCTGCACGGCCGGCGGCGACGTGTTCGCCAGTGACTGGAGGGGAGGCGTCATTCGGATCCGGCCCGGTGGATCCCAGCAGTTCATCCAGGCCGAGCCCGACGACGATCGTCCGGTACGCCCGAACGGCATCGCCCTGCTGCCCGACGCCTCCTTCCTTCTTGCCGACCTCGGCAACGAACGAGGCGGCGTCTGGCGGCTCTATCCGGACGGTCGCCTCGAGCCGTACCTCGTCAAGATCGACGGGGAGACGCTGCCGCCGGCCAACTTCGTCTATCTGGATGACGACGGTCGCGTGTGGATCACGGTCAGTACGCGGGTCAAGCCTCGCACGGACGACTACCGGCCATCGTCCTCGTCGGGCTTCGTGCTGATGGTCGACGGTGCGGGGCCGCACCTCGTCGCGGACCGCCTCGGCTATGCGAACGAATGCCGCGTCGATCCGTCCGGGAGGTATCTTTACGTGAACGAGACGTTCGGCCGCCGTCTGACTCGCTTTCGAATACGCGAGGACGGGCTGCTCGGCGAGCCGGAGCTCGTGACCGCCTTCGGCGAAGGAACGTTCCCCGACGGGCTCGCCTTCGACGCGGAGGGCGGGATCTGGGTGGCGAGCATCGTCAGCAACCGCATCATCCGCGTCGAGCCCGACGGCGGCAAGCACGTCGTCCTGGAAGATGCGAACTCCCGGCACGTCGCGTGGGTCGAGGATGCGTTCCAGCATGCCGTCATGGGCCGTCCCCATCTCGACACCATACAGAGCCGCGTCCTGCGAAGCACGACGTCGGTCGCCTTCGGAGGACAGGACCTGCGCACGCTGCACGTAGGATGCCTCCTCGGAAGCCAGATTGCGACCGTTCGCGCGCCCGTGGCCGGCCGGCCTCCGGCTCACTGGACGTTCGACGTCTCGCCCCTCGACGACCTGTGACGTGCGCATCCCGGCAGCCGTCGATGCCGCCGTCGCGGATGGAGGGCTGCGATTATGGCGGCGAAAGTGGGACGGACGACGGGAGGCGCGCCGCCGCCCGCGGCCCTGGCGTAGCACCCCCACCCCGATCAGTATTCTTCGAGCAGAGCGCCGGCGGTCCGAGCGAGGCGACCCTTGCCGTCAATCGACAACGCCGAAAACCTGATTGTGCGCCGAAAACATCATCTCGTGTTCGAGCGTCTGATGAGCCCTGAGCTGATCCAGAATGTGGTGGACGTCGGCACGAAGACGTACGGGGACGTCGGGATCGTTCGACTCGGCTCCCTTCAGCCACTCGATCGTCTCGTCGAGCGCGCTGAGAATCTCGGCGTGCTCCGCCGCGATTTCCTTGAGCTGGTAGGACGCCTGGGGCGCGAGCCGGAGGAGCTCCGCGAAAAAGCCGCCCTGCTCTTCGAGATCGAAATGCTTGGCGAGCCGATTCTGAAAATCCCGTACCTGAAACAGCGCCTCGATCTTCCAGTCGAGGAAGTCGTGGCCTCTTTCCGCGTCTTCGACGAACCGAACCAACGACCGCTTTACCATCTTGAGGCGATCGTGATCGGCTTCAATCCGCGTGATAATGTTCGGGACGGTCTTGGACATGATGCCACCTCCAGGATGCCAGAGCCGATCGAGCGTACGTGCGGCGACCCTTGTACATCATTTCTTA
>CAZXHQ010000681.1:0-1931 GCA_964640145.1 uncultured Rhodothermales bacterium
CGCTACATCGTAGCCATCTGCGCATTCGTAAAATCCATCGGGTAGCGGCTTCGAATGGCCACCTTCGCCTCGAGTGCCTCGATGACGGTCTCCGAAAACGGCACCTCTTCGAAGCGTTCCATGCTGTAGAGGCCGCCGGGGCTGAAGACGTTCACCTCCATGAGCTTATCGCCGGCAATGTCGAGTCCGACGAGGAACATCCCGTCCTGAATCAGTTTCGGCCGGACCAGCTCGGCGATTTCGAGGATGCTGTCGTTCATCTCGGCCTGCTGGGCCTCGCCCCCTGCATGGATGTTGCTGCGGACATCCCCGTTGACATTGACGCGCCGGAAGGCGGCGTACTTGCCGTTCGTCATCAGCGGCACCCCGTTCATCAGCATGAGGCGGAGGTCGCCCTGCGCCGCGGCCAGCAGGTATTCCTGCGCCACGACGTAGCCGTCGCGCAGGATGGCGTCGATGATCTGGTTGAGATTCGAATGGTCGTTCCGGACCAGAAACACGCTCTGCCCCCCGGATCCGGCCAGCGGCTTCAGCACGGCCCCTTTCGGGTGCGATTCGACGAAGGACCGGATCTCGGCACGGTCGCGCGTGATGAGGCTGCTCGGCCTGAGCTCTTCCGGGAAAAACTGGAAGTAAAGCTTGTTGAGCGCGTTGGCCAGGCTGCTCGGGTCGTTGAGCACGATGGGCCCCTGCCGCGCGGCGAGCGTTCCGAAAATGACGCCGGCCGACTGGGCCCAGGACCGCTCGGCGGCATCCTCGGCCGGATTGTTTCGAAGCAGGAGCACGTCCAGCTCGGAGATCGCGATCCGCACGCACTCGGCCTCCGCGTCGTCGCGCAGGTCGGCTAGAAGCTGCTCGTTGTTCTTATATTTCTTCTTCCTCAGCCCCCTGGCGCGGGCGCTCACCGTTTCAGTCGGATCGTAGGCCATGTCGGCGACCCCGATGTACCACACCTTGTGGCCTCTACCGGCGGCGGCGCGCGCCAGGCAGGTCGTCGCGTATTCAGCGCGCTCGGTCGCCAGATTGTTGATGAAGAAGCCGATGTTCATGAGGAGCGGTGCTCTATAAGGTCGATGAAGGTGCTGCCCTGCCTGACCAGTTCCAGGCGCCTCGTAACTTCGTCATCCATGAGATAACGGGGTCTGAGCGGCACGTGCTTTAGAATGCCTCGGTCGCGAAGCTCGCCGACGACGGGAAGGTGGTGAAGCGCGATCTTTCCTACGAAGAGGGCGTCCAGATCGCCTCCGTCCTGCAGATAATGCATGATCTCGTGCAGCCCGCGCAGGTAGATGACGTCCTTGATGAGGCCGCCGCCCCGAAACGTGCGCAGCGCGATGGAGAACGCCTCCGCGTCTTCGAAGCCGTAGTCGTGGCGCAGCAGCCTGTAGAGTTCGACGAACGACGAGCCCTCGATCATGCAGTGAGCGGCGACCACGCGCGCGGCCAGCACGCGGAGGCGGGGCACGTGCAGGCCGTCGACGAGGTACTCCGACAGGACGGCCAGGCCCTCCTGAAGGGCCTGATAGCCGGCGAGCCCGTTGTAGAGAAGGTGTAACGGCTGGACGCGCCCGTTGAAGTAGGTCAGCATGTGCGTGCCGATCTCGTGTTGGAGGAGGGCTTCCACCCGGGCGGCCGGAATCTTCGTTTTATGGCCGATGAGGAGGCGCCCGCGCGAAACTATCAGGCCGGGCGGCATGTCGTGTCGGATGTGGACCGTTTTGGGGAATTCGGGGAAGGATCGCCCGTAGTGGCGCAATTCCGTGGCGGCGACTTCCGCGAAGGCTTCCGCATCGAGGTGCTTTGCCGAGTCGAGGTCGTAGTCCGCCGGCGGAAGCTGCTCCAGCAGATCGCGGGCCTCTTCGAGAAGGTCGACGCTGACCTCTCCGTAGAGCTGCAGGCTTTCGAAAAAGAACTGGCGCGAGCCGCGATCG
>CAZXHQ010000682.1:0-1929 GCA_964640145.1 uncultured Rhodothermales bacterium
CTCTACGCTTGTCCGGCGTCTGGATGTAGAGGCCCGGCTTCTCCCCTGCGCAAAGTTTCCCGCCAGGCCGGGCGAACAACGGTCTGCCCGATCCTCGTCTCATCCATCCCGATCCGGCATAGGGACCTGACGGCGAGGAACCCACGGCGTACGCCGCCGGCCGGTACCTCGTAACGCGCGTCCGCACGCATTCGGCGGCATACGCGGACCTACGTCACGAGGCACGAGACGAATGGTGCCGCCCATACGGTCGGACGTCGCGCGGACTTCCGAAAGTGGTTCGCAGGAGGACGTCAGGGAGCCTTCGAGGCCGTGCGGTTCGATCGGGGGCGAAGGCATGCGCGCCGAGAGCCTTCCGCGGCCGGGATCCTTGACCGCACAATCTCCACATGCCGAAACCTGCCGAGGCTGCGGGTCGAAGCTGCCGGCGCCGTCCTCCGTCAGGACGGATCGTAGAGAAGAGGGAAGAACCTGCCGCCGAGGGGCTGTCCTTGCGGCACGGGCGGCACCCCCTCGAGCAGCGGTTCGTCGGAGGCCGAGCGCACGCCGTCGCGTACTACGTTGAGGACCATGGCGCGGCGGGGACGATCCGTCCGGTTTTCGTACGAGCCGTGAACCATCAGAGGATGGTGAAACGCCGCCTCCCCCGCCTTCAGCTCCACGGGTACCGGCGAGAACTGCCGCTTCTGCTCGGGCGTAAGCACCTGCTGGATGGCGTCCATATCGTTCGCCAGCCCCGTGATCGGCAGCAGGTTCCATCTGTGACTTCCCGGCACGTACTGGACGCAGCCGTTGTCGACCGTCGCGTCGTCGAGGCCGATCCAGCACGTCAGATGGGCCATCGGCGCCGTTCGCTGCCAGTACGAGTAGTCCTGATGCCACGCCACGACGCCGCCGTGACGGGCGGGCTTGCAGAAAAGCTGGTCATGCCAGAACCGGACCGGCCCCTCCAGCAGCTGCGAGGCCGGAACCGTAAAGGCGGGATTCCACAGCGCATCGTGGAAGGCCGGCCTCAGGCGCCAGGCTCCAAGGGCGTGAAAAAGCACCTTGTTGGGGTCCTCCGACTCGTTCGTATGGTACTCGTACCACAGCTCGCGGCCCTCGTGAGCGGGATCGAAGAACTCGTCCAGCTCGGTCCGAAGGGCCTCGACCTGCTCGTCTCCGAGGACGCGCATCCCCGCCACGTACCCATTCTCGTGAAAGAAGTCCACCTCCTCGCCGGCAAGCCGGTAGCGCTCGGGGGCTCCGTTCGCAAACAGCTTTCCGATCCGGTCGTGGTGTTGAGCAAGATCGCGCATGGTGGTCGGTCAGATGGTTGACGGAAGTGCCAGCTTGCCTTCAAATAAACGACTTGTCGCGGTATGGTGCGAGGATCCGGCCCGGCGAATCGGACCGCCGCGCGGACGCCTCGCCGGCTGCGGTTGGTTTTTGAAACGCCTCTGAGTACACTGGGAACGTCCGCGCGGGTCGATGCGCGTGCTCCGCTAGGCGCGCCGACATGAGCCCGAAGGGCGAATAACGGCAGTGCATAGCGGCGCGATGGCGAGAAGGCGGAACGACGCGGAGCGCGATGCAGCGGCGCTCATAGGGTACCGTACTTACGAACTGACGTACTAAGGTCCACAGCCGGCTTCCGGATCTTGCAGCCGCGGGATGCCGGAGATCCGGCAGAGACTCGTCATCATGCCGCGGGATGCCGGCGATCCCGCAGCGGCTCATCATCATCAGGTCAGAACGATTTCATGAGGCTCATTCTCACGGCACTCGCCCCATTGTTCCCTCTCCCGGCACCCGCCGCAACGCTCCCTCGCCCGACTCCTGGTGCAGCGCTCCCTCGCCCGACACCTGGTGCAGCGCTCCCTCGCCCGACACCTGCCGCAACGCTCCCTCGCCCGACACCCGCCGCAGGGCTCCCTCTCCGGGCAGCCG
>CAZXHQ010000683.1:0-1925 GCA_964640145.1 uncultured Rhodothermales bacterium
CGAATTGTACATTCAAGAGCCCGCTTCGTGCCCCAGATAGCATCCGCCAAGCGCATCAAGCGCGACATCCTCAGCCTTCTCAAGAAGAACGATAACAAAGCGTATCGGGCCAAACAGCTCGCGCAGGAGCTCGGCTACAGAGACAACGACACCTATCGTCGTTTTCAGGACGTGCTCTCCGAACTGGACGCCGAACGCCTGGTCGGCCGGGTGAAGGGAGGGCGTTTTACCTACAAGCCCCGACCCACGAAAGTGCAGGGGATCCTGCGCGTCAATGCGAAAGGGTTCGGCTTCGTGGAGGTGGAAGGCCGCGAAGACGACTATTTCGTCCGCGAGAGCAACATGAAGACGGCCCTGGACGGCGACGTCGTGCTCGTCGGCCTGGCCGCCCCCAGCCGCGGCGACCGCCGCCGCGAAGCGGAGGTGCTGCGCGTGGTGGAGCGAAAGCGGACGCAGACCGTGGGCACCTTTCAACGCCAGGGGCATTTCGCATTCGTCGTGCCCGACGACGGCCGGCTCACGCAGGACATCTACGTGCCCGAAGAATCGTTCAATGGTGCTTCAAGCGGCGACAAGGTGGTGGTCTCCATCGACCGGTTCGACGACCGGAAGGCGTCCCCGGAGGGTCGCATCCTCCAGGTGATCGGCGCGGGGGACGATCCGGGCGTCCGCGTACTCTCCCTTGCGATGAGTCTCGACGTGCGGTCCGGCTTCTCGGAGGAGGTGATCGCCGAGGCTGAAGCCGTTCCGGTCGCCATACCCGACGAAGAATTGGAGCGCCGCGTGGATCTGCGGGAGAAGCCGGTCTTCACGATCGACCCGGTGGATGCCAAAGATTTCGACGATGCCGTCCACATCCTCGATCTGCCCAACGGCAACCTGGAAGTGGGCGTCCATATCGCCGACGTCAGCCACTACGTGCGCCCCAATACGGCGCTGGACGCAGAAGCCCTCGAACGGGGTACGAGCGTATACCTCGTCGATCGGGTCATCCCGATGCTGCCCGAGAAGCTGTCGAACAAGGTCTGCTCCCTGCGTCCCGACGAAGACAAGCTGGCCTTCTCCATCATCATGGAGGTCACGCCGCACGGCGAGGTCGCCGAGTACGAGATCGCCGAGACCATCATTCGGTCGCATCGTCGATTCACCTACGAAGAAGCTCAGGGTTTCATTCAGGGGGGTTATCCGGAGCGTGAATTTGCGTCACACGTCGTCCGCGCTGCACGGCTTTCGAGGACGCTGACCGGCAAGCGCATGCGGTCCGGCTCGGTCGACTTCGACATCCCGGAGATTCGCGTCATCCTCGATGACGAAGGCCATCCGACGAACATCGTCCGAAAGCAACGCATCGAAGCCAACCGGTTGATCGAAGAGCTGATGCTGCTCGCCAACCGCACGGTCGCCGAGCACGTCGGTGCGAGTACGAAACCGAAGCCCTTCGTATACCGCGTTCACGATGCGCCCGATTCGGAGCGGATCACGAAGCTGGCCGAGTACGTCCGGGCCTTCGGTCACGAGCTCAAGCTCGCTAACGGCAACGTCGACTCCCAGGATCTCAACAAGCTGCTCGAGCACGTCAAGGGCACGCCCGAGGAGCCGGTCATCGAACAGGCCGCTCTCCGCGCCATGTCGAAGGCGGTCTATTCCACCGAGAACATCGGCCATTTCGGTCTTGCATTCGACCATTACTCGCATTTTACGAGTCCAATTCGCAGATATCCGGACCTGATGGTGCACCGGCTGCTGAAGCAGTACGCCCGCATCGATACGCAAACGGAGGTCGAGTCTCTGGAAGCCAAGTGCAGGCACTGCTCCGAACGGGAAGTCATCGCCGTCGAGGCCGAACGCGAGTCCGTCAAGCTCAAGCAGGTCGAGTACATCCGCGAACACGTCGGGGACGAATTCGACGGCGTCGTAAGCGGCGT
>CAZXHQ010000684.1:0-1923 GCA_964640145.1 uncultured Rhodothermales bacterium
TGATTCCCTGCTTCTTAAAGGCGCGCTCGAGCTCTTTCGAGATCTCGGCGTCCTCGACCGGAACTAGCCGGTCGAGCAGCTCGATGAGGGTGACCTCCGTTCCCATCTGATTGTAGAAGTAGGCGAACTCGACGCCGATGGCGCCGGCGCCGCACACGACGAGGTGCGTTGGGGCCTCCTTCTGCAGCATCGCCTCACGATAGGTGATGATCCTCTCACCGTCGATGGGCAGGGGTGGTATCTCTCGCGCCCGGGCGCCGGTGGCGATAATGATGTGTTCGGCTTCGACCGTCTTCTCTTCGCCGACCTCCTCGCCGTCCATGTTGGTCGACGGCTCGATATCGACCCTGCCCTTTCCGGCCAGGCGACCGCGGCCGTAATGGACGTCGATCTTGTTCTTCTTCATCAAGAAGTTGACGCCCTTGTTCATCTTGTCCGCCACGCCGCGGCTGCGCTCGATGACCTTGGGGAAATCTGCCTTGACCTCGCCGTCAAGGCTCAAACCGAAATCGGAGAGGTGATTGGATTCCTCAAGGACTTCGGCGCTCTTCAGGAGGGCCTTGGTCGGGATGCATCCGATATTCAGACAGACGCCGCCGAGCTTGTCCTTTTCGACGATGCCGGTCTTCAGTCCGAGCTGGGCCGCGCGGATGGCGGTTTCATACCCGCCCGGTCCGGATCCGATCACGAGGACGTCGTATTTCGCGTTAGCCATTTTCCTATCTGGGATCAATCTAAGGAGGTCGGGTGAGGTCGCGGACACCTCGAGAAAATAGACGCCGGATCGCGGCCAGGGGATAAGCTTTTGATGAAAATCCCTGCCGCCTATTGCGGCGCGAGCCAGGGAGCCGGATCCACGGGCGCACCTTCCTTGAAGAGCGCGAAGAAGATCGCCATCCCTTTGGGCTCCGCATCCGTGCCGGAGCGGCCGATGACCTGGCCGGCCTGCACGCGATCGCCATCGGCCACGTAGGTCATGGAGAAGTTGGAGTAGACGCTCTTGTACGTGCCGTGCTCGATCACCACGTAGGTACCGTACTCGGGCAGTACGGAGACGTCGATCACCGCGCCGTCGAAAATGGACCGCACCTCGGCGGCGGCCTGGGTGTCGATGATCATCCCGGGGTTGGGCGTCGTGGTGCCGTAGACGGGATTGACGACGTTGCCGAAAGGCTGGCGGACGACGCCCCGGGTGGGCCAGGGGAGGTGCCCGCGATTATCGAGGAACGAGCCGGACATCTCCACGAATTCGGCGGCCACGTCCGGGTTGGTCGCTTCGCGGATTCGCCGGCGCGTCGATGCCTCGGCGATAAGCTGGCGGATGCGATTTTCGAGTTCCTGCGCCGCCGTCCGCTTGCTTTCGATCGACCGCTCGATGGTGGCGCGCTCGTCGCGCAGGTCCGCAATCACGCGCTGGCGGCTGGCCTGCAGGCGCTCGAGATTATCCTGCTCTCGCTGCTCTTCACGGAGCAGCTGTTCGTTGCGGGCGAGCATCTCCTGCAGTTCCTCGCGGCGCGCGCGCAGCTCGTGCCCCGTGTGCCGGATCTCGCCGAGACGGTCGCGGCGCTGCGCGGCGAAGCGGTGTAGATAGCGAACGCGAATCAACATCTGGTTGATGGACTTTGCGGAGAGAATCAGTGCCAGATCGTGCATCCGCCCGTACTTGTAGGCGTGCACGGCACGCGCGCGATACTGTCCTCTGAGCTTGTCCAACTCCCCTTCAAGATCCTCCAGCGCTGCGCGGAGCGCGTCCATCTCCTGGGTAATCTGACGTACCCGTCGGCCGTAGTTGCGGATCAGCTCCTGCCGGAGGGCGATCTGGCGATCGAGGTTCTCGAGCGTCTCCACGGACGCGCGTTCCGCCTCGGCCGTCTCCGAGAGCCGCTGCTCATCCGCCGCAATCTGGGCTTTCAGCTCGGAGAG
>CAZXHQ010000685.1:0-1918 GCA_964640145.1 uncultured Rhodothermales bacterium
AAGCGCAACGCCCGGGTTGGGCGCTCTCTAGCAAGGCGTCGCTAGATCTCATCCCTGAGGATGGCCTGCACGAAGATACGCGCCCCGACTGGCCAGATGTACCGAGTTTTGGTTATCGTCAAAGACCTACGTCGCGCTCCGCCGTGTGTCAATCGGAGGAGCCCGAGGAAATCGCCGCGGCACCTGGCGGCGTCGTCGCTCGTTAACATCCATCAACGCTGCATTCCATGCGTGGCGCACGCAGGGCATCTGTCATTCAGGGCGTCGCCGGGATGGTCCGTGGAAAGCTCCGCGCCAACCGGCGCGTTGGCCGCGTTCCGGGAGTCGGCCGCCTCGTCCGGTCCCCCGGCGCGGTATCGTCTCCCCTGCGCACCGGACGCCCGGCGGACCTCCGGGGCGAGGCCCCGTTCGGTGGACGCAGCGCACGCCTCGCCGCCATCGCTCACTAATTCGCCGTTCGAACAATGGCTACCCAACATCAAGCGGCTTCGTCGCAGACGGCCGGTCATCCGGTCGACGCTGCGGCCGTACGTAGCTGTGACGACGTCCGCGCGCTCGTCGAGGAACGTGGGCTGAACCACGTGAAAATCGGCGTCTTCGACGTCGACGGAGTGCTGCGCGGGAAGTACATCTCCCGCGAAAAGCTCTTTTCAGCTCTGGATAAAGGACTGGGCTTTTGCGACGTCGTTCTCGGTTGGGACAGCAACGACCAGCTGTACGACAACGTCACGTATACCGGGTGGCATACCGCTTATCCGGATGCTCGAGTGGGTCTGGTGCCTGCCACGTGTCGAGAGCTCCCCCACGAGTCGCCGGCCGTTTTGGTGCTCGGCGAATTTCTGGGCGAGGCGGAGCGCCTCTGCCCCCGCAGTATTCTGCGCCGGGTGCTGAGACGCGTCCGGCAGATGGGCTTCGACGTCAGGGCCGCCTTCGAGTACGAGTTCTTTCTGTTCGACGAGACCCCGCAGTCCATTCGCGATAAAGGCTACCGGAACCTCAAGCCGATCACGCCGGGCAATTTCGGCTACTCGGTGCTGCGCAGCTCCGTCTGGTCGGAGTTTCATCAGGATCTGCTGCGGACCTGCGACGACATGCGCATGGGCCTCGAAGGACTGCATACGGAAACGGGCCCCGGGGTTCTCGAAGCCGCCATCACGGTGCAGGAGGGCCTGGAAGCGGCGGATCGTGCGGCTCTCTTCAAGACGTTTGCCAAAGTGCTCGCGCAGCGGCACGGTCTGATGGCGACGTTCATGGCGAAGTGGTCGCCCGACTATCCAGGACAGAGCGGCCACATTCACATGTCACTGCAGCATGAGGACGGCGAGTCGGCCTTTTACGACGGGAAGGCGCCGTACGAGATGAGCGACTCCATGCGGCGGTTCGTAGCCGGGCAGAAGAAGCTTATGCCGGATCTTATCGCGTTGATTGCCCCGACCGTCAACTCGTACACCCGCCTCGTTCCGGGCTTCTGGGCGCCGACGAGCGCGAGCTGGGGTGTGGAAAACCGGACGTGCGCCCTGCGCGTGGTGCCCGGATCCCCCGCCTCGCAGCGTGTGGAGTACCGCCTGGCGGCCGCCGACGCCAATCCCTACCTCGCTCTCGCGGCGGCCGTGGGATCCGGCCTCTGGGGCATCGAACAGGGGTGGGCTCTGGACGAGCCCGTCGTGGGCAACGCCTACGACGGCGCAACCGCCGACCAGCGCCTTCCGGCCACCTTATGGGAGGCAGCGCAGCGGCTGAGAGCGTCCGAAGCCGCCCGCAGCCTGTTTGGCGACGATTTCGTCGATCATTTCGCAGCCACGAGAGAATGGGAAGAACGCGAATATCGGAGGCACGTCTCCGACTTCGAGCTTAAGCGGTACTTCGAGATCATATGAGCGATGGTTGGATCCCGGACAAGCGGTGGTGGGAGATCATA
>CAZXHQ010000686.1:0-1913 GCA_964640145.1 uncultured Rhodothermales bacterium
CTCCTAACCGCCATCATGTACGTGACCGCGGCGGCGTCTACGTTACGCGCCGGGTCACACATAGGCGGACCGACCCCGCGACACGCAGGGTCGCACGTTCGCTCGACGCATCCTTCCAAGTGCATGTGCTCGGGGGCAACGCTTCAGGCTCGGCAGGAATTCGAATGAGGTTGCGTTCGTGCTCGGATCTGTGACCCGTCCGAAATCGACGGCGAAACCGTAACGTGGGAGCGCTTTATAACACATAGATTATATAACCATACGATTATGTAAGGCGATATGGGACGCCGCGAGGTTACCGACCGCACGTGCATCCGCGAGGAAGCGGACGCGGAAAAACTGTACGAACTCAGAAAAAGCGCTCAGGCCAATGATCGCCTGGTTGCGCTGGCGGCGTACATGTCCGTTGCCGGCAACGAGACGAGGCTGCGGATGTTGTACGTGCTCTGGCAGGCGACCGAGCTCTGCGTGTGCGATCTGACCGACGTCTTTGACATTACGCAGCCGGCCGTCTCGCGCCATCTGAAGATTCTTCGAGAGAAGGCGCTCGTCGAGGCGCGGCGTGATGCCCAGACGATTTATTACCGCGTGTGCACCGACAATCCGTTCGCCCGAATGCTGGTGCGGCTATTCGAAGAGCAGGAGGCCGCGAAAGTCACGTTGAACTTGAATGAGAGTACGTCATGACAACGTCGAAGGATAAACCCGGAAGCTGGGGTCTGGCCGCGGCGCTCGCAGCGGCTGTCGCCGCATCGGCTTGCTGTACGATCCCGCTTGCACTCGTCGCTCTGGGATTCGGCGGTGCGTGGATAGGAACGCTGACGACGCTGGAGCCTCTTCGGCCGTTCTTCATCGCGTTCGCCGTCGGGGCGCTGGCCTTTGCCGGCTATCGCGAATGGAGGTTCGCACGGCAGCCGGACTGTAAATGTGAGACGAGCCTGTCGACCCCTCTGCGGCGAGCCCTGTTGGGCGTGGGCGCCCTAGCGGTCGTGGGACTCCTTGCGTCGCCCTCGCTCATCGCAGCCGCCGGCGCCGACGAAAAGCAGGCGTACGTCCCGCCTGTAAAAACGGAGCAAGTCGTACTCGAGGTGGAGGGCATGACCTGCGCGTCATGCAATCTCACGGTGAAGAGAGCGCTTACGAATATTCACGGGGTTCAGCATGCCTGGGTTACCTTCGAGCCGCCCCAGGCCGTGGTACTCTATGACGCCGCAAGGGTCTCCTTCGAGGAGCTGACCCGCGCGACGACGAATGCCGGGTATCCCTCGAAAGTGAAAGGTGGACTATGAGCCTTCGAGATGCTTCTCATAAAATAATCCTCGACGGGAAACCGTCCCATAGGAGCGCATACGATCTGGTCGTGGTCGGCGGCGGATCGGCCGCCTTTGCGGCGGCGCTTAAGGTGAGCGAGCTGGGCGGGCGCGCGTCGATCGTCAATGCGGGTAGCCACGCTGGAGGACTGCCGACCGGCGGCACCTGCGTGAACGTCGGCTGCATTCCGTCTAAGACGATGATCCGTGCCGGGGAGGCGGTTCACCGGGCGCGGTCCACGCCGTTCGACGGCGTGCGCGTGAGCGGGGAGGTGGCGGACTTCGGCGCCGTGACGCGACAGACGCAGTCCCTCGTCGACGAACTGCGCCGGGACAGATATGTCGACGTGATCGAGAAGGACCCTCACATCGAGTTCGTAGAAGGGTGGGCCCGCCTCGCTTCAGCTGCGACGGTGGAGGTAGAGGGTCGCACGCTGCCTGCCCGGAATATTCTGATCGCAACCGGCGCTCGCACGTACGTGCCGGAGATCCCCGGCCTTCGAGACGCCGGATACCTCACCAACGAGGAGCTTTACCGACTCGAGGAGCGGCCGGAACACCTGCTGGTGCTCGGGGGGCGTTACGTCGCGCTGGAAAGCGCGC
>CAZXHQ010000687.1:0-1907 GCA_964640145.1 uncultured Rhodothermales bacterium
CCTGGCCGCCCGTGATCCCGAAATGCAGCACCGACTCGAGGTCTTCTTCATCGGCTTTTTCGAGGTCGCGCGGCACGATCCCCAGGCGCCGGGCGCGGGCGAGCCACTGTCGCCGCGCCAGGACCTGCATGTCCTCGGCCGAATCCGCCTCGTCGACGATCTCGAGGCCGAGCAGGGTCTCCACGACGTCCTCCATGGAGACCACGCCTTCCACGCCGCCGTATTCGTCGACCACGAGGGCGATGTGTTCGAGGCCGTCCAGCATCCGCTCGAACAGCTCGTGGAGGTGGAGCGAATCGGGTACTACGAGTATCTCGCGCTTCAGCTCGCTCAGGGGGACGTCCCCGGCATCCTGCGCTGCCTTCAAGAGGATCTCGTCGGTCAGTACGTAGCCGGTCACGTCGTCGCGCGTTTCGGTGTAGACGGGGATCCGGGAGAAGCGGAACTCCTCGTGCTCGTCGACGATGTCCCGCACCGTCCGCGTCTCCGGAAGGGCGAACATGACGATGCGCGGCGTCATGATATCCTTTACGCGCAGCGAGCTGAAGCGAAACAGATTCTGGATGATGCGCGACTCGCCGGCTTCGAAGACGCCCTGCTCTTCCCCCAGCTCGGCCATAGCCGTGAGCTCTTCGCGGCTGATCGAGACGGCCTCGTCCCCCCGCGAGAGGAGCCGGGTAATGCCCTGCGACAGCTTGACGAGGGGCCAGGTGATCCAGATCGTCGGAACCAGCACCCGCACCACCGCCGTGGAGAGCTGCCGCCAGTAGAGCGCCCCCAGCGTCTTCGGAATGATCTCCGACAGGATGAGGATGAGGAGCGTAAGGACGGCGCTGAAGATGCCGACGGCGGCGTCGCCCCAGACGACGACCGCCTGTGCGCCGGCACCGGCGGCGCCGACGGTGTGCGCGACCGTGTTGAGGCTCAGGATCGCGGCGAGCGGGCGATCGATGTCCTGCTTGAGCTCGTAGAGCGTTCTCGCCGTCTTGCTGCCTCCCTTGACCTCCATCTCCATAAAGGAAGGCGTGACGCTGAGCAGTACCGCCTCCATGATCGAACACAGAAACGAGAAGCCTAGCGCCAGAAGGACGTAGGTTATGAGTAAGCCCATGTGGCAGGCGTCAATTCGCGATCCATCGCACCTACGTGAATGCGATGCCTACCCTGCCGGTTTCTCAGAATCCGGTGATGAGCCCGTCCGGACCCTCCCGACGGAGGCGCTCAAGCCGGTCAAGCGCAGAGGTAGCCGGCTGCGTGCACAGGGAAGGTGCTCGACCGTGCAGTGCCCGCGCGTGATCGTATCGCCCTGGGAGGCTGCGATGGCCCGGCTGTCGTCCGCTCCGGGCGCGCGGTATTCTACCCGACAGAGCCGCCGGGCTCGACCCCATTCACGTCCCCGCCGCGCGCACGCTCAGCTCCGCTCGGCCTCCGGCCGCGGCAGCGGGGCGCCGTTTCCGCCGACCGCCCGCGCGTAGGCGGACTGTGGGACGGGCTCGCCGGCGTCCTCTAGATCACGCTCGCTCCGGCCGAAGACCTCGCCCAGCCGGAGGGCGATGGAGTCGAACGTCGAATACATCACCGGCACGATGACGAGGGTGAGGAAGGTGCCGAACGTCAGACCCGCGATGATGGCCGTGCCCATCGGGCCCCAGAACTGCGTGTTCTCCGAGCCGAACTGGAAGTTCGGATCGAAGCCGGTCAGCAGGCCGATGAAGTCGATGTTGATGCCGAAGGTGAGCGGGAGGAGGCCGAGCACGGTCGTCAGGGCCGTCAGGACGACCGGACGAAGACGCGTGGCGCCCCCTTCGATGACGGCATCCTGCTTCTCGAGGCCGCGCTCGCGGAGCTGCTCGATGTAGTCGATCAGCACGATGTTGTTGTTCACCACGATCCCGGCCAGCGAGATG
>CAZXHQ010000688.1:0-1906 GCA_964640145.1 uncultured Rhodothermales bacterium
ATGTTGCCCCCCAGCATATCCATCTCGTATCCAATGCCGTGGCCCTTCGCCACGTTGGCAGGTACCTGCGTTACGTGCGAGCAGAATTGCACGAACGTGCTGTCTTTGAGGCGTCCCGGAAGCGTATTCGACCACTTCAGTACGCGAGAGGCGAGCCGATGCGCGTCGCGGTAGGCGGCGAGATGAGCGAGATTGGATACGGCATCTTCTGCTTCCTCCGGCTCGAAGAAGGCCAGCCGGGCATCCCCGGACTCGGCTTCGAGGGCGTCCGACTCGTCCCAGTGGCGCGGAAGGGAATCGTCTGGACGCAGACGGATCCCGTTGGAGAGCAGGTAGATGCGCAATCGATCTTCCCAGGCACGTCTCGACGCACTTCCGGCCGATCCAACCGGCGGATCATCACTCATGAATCGGAACAGGAGCGTCATATAGCGCTCTACCTGTCGGTCCGTCTCTCTGAGAAAGGCCTCCCAGCGTTCTTCGTCCCAGATCTCTCCATCCATACCGTACAGAGCGTAAGCAATTATCGCACAGGTACACCCTCGCCCACAGACGAGACGACGGCTTTCGTCAAACGAGTAAGGTCCGGCTCGGCTTCCCGGGCCGCGGCGAGCACCTCCTCGAGCGAGACCGGCTCCAGCGCATCCGGAAAGCATTCGTCCGTAATGACGGACATGGCCAGTACGCGCATGTCCATGTGCCGGGCCACGATGGTCTCCGGGACCGTGCTCATGCCCACGACGTCCGCGCCAATCTGCCGCAGAAACCGATACTCGGCCCTGGTTTCCAGGTTCGGTCCGACGACGGCGACGTAGATGCCCTGGTGAAGCTTGATACCGAACGAGAGCGCCTTCTCGTCCGCGATCCGTCGGAGATCGAGGTCGTATGGCTCGCTCATGTCGGGGAATCGCGGGCCCCAGTCGTCTACGTTCGGCCCCACGAGCGGATTGTCGTTTTGAAGATTGATATGATCGGTGACGAGCATCAGATCCCCTCTCTTATAATGAGGGTTCATGCCGCCGGCCGCGTTCGAGATCAAGAGCGTATCGACGCCGAGCACGCCGAGCACGCGCACGGGAAAGGTGACCTGCCGCGCGTCGTACCCTTCGTAGAGGTGGAACCGTCCCTGAAGGGCGAATACGGGCACGCCCTCCAGCGTACCGACGAGCAGGCGACCGTCGTGGGACTCCACGGTCGACAGCGGGAAATTGGGGATCTCGTCATACGGAATCGTCGTCTCGACGCTGATTTCCTCAGCCAGGCGACCGAGTCCGGTGCCGAGGATCAGACCGATCTGCGCCGTCAGACCTGTGCGCTGCCGGACGGCCGCTGCCGCCGCGTCCACCTGCCGCCGGTACTCTGCCGCATCGAATAGCGTCGAAGCTCTTTCGGTCATGTCAACGGTCGTGGGCTGGTCCGTCTAGAGGGCCCGTCGATGCATCGCGCATCTCCGCCGGCGCTGCGCACGTCGGGTTCTACTCCAGGTCGCTCAGAATGCGCCGGATTTTTTCGATTTCTTCTGACGACGTGCGCGTATCCGTCTGTTCCTGCTTGTCCGGCTCGTGCTCGCCCCCATGGGGCCGCTCCGCGCGCGAGGAATGTGCATCCTGCTGCTCGGAAGGCCGCGAGACGACCGTACGGGACGTCCATCCTCGCCCTTCGACCACGTCATCACGATCCGCCCCCTGGGGCGAACTCGGAACGCCGTCCGGCGTCCGTACGGGGTCCTCATCGGGACGATCTTCGGCCGGCTCGGACGACCAGTACCTTTCGGAATCGGGTGCCGCCTGTGGCCGTACCGTCGGCCCCTCCCCTCTCACCGGATCATCCGACGGTCCGTGCCGCGTCGATTCGTCGGCGGAGTGTGGAGCCCGCTCTTCCGATGCCGCCTCACGAAGCGGTTGTT
>CAZXHQ010000689.1:0-1900 GCA_964640145.1 uncultured Rhodothermales bacterium
CACATCGACGGTTTCGGTATCATAGGACGGCGCAGGTCAGGAGACATCAGAGCGACTCGGCGGACGCCTTCGTAACCTCCTGCGCCATCGTCTCCGCATCCTCCACGAGATCCTCAATGGCCGACAGGCCGAGCGCCCAGAAATCCGGATTCTGCAGGTCGACGCCCATCCTACCTACGAGGACGTGGGGCCAATCGGATCCTCCGGCCTCCAGCAAGTCGAGGTACTGTTGCGGAAAGCCTTCCGGATCCTCGGTGTATCGCGCATACAGGGCGAGCACGAGCAGCTCGCCAAAGGCGTACGCATACACGTATCCGGGACTGTGGAGAAAGTGAGGGATGTAGCTCCACCAGTGCCCGTAGTGCTCTCCGAGCGTAACGCTGCCCTGAAACATTTCTTGCTGCGTCTCCAGCCAGTGCGCCGCGAACTGATCGGCCGCCAGCTCCCCCGCTTCGCGTCGAGAGGTGTGGATCCGATCCTCAAACCGGTTCATGGCCACCTGGCGGAAGACGGTCGCGATCGTGTCGTCGATCTTCCCGACGAGCATGGCCAGCTTGTTGGCTGTGCTTCTCTCCCGCTTGATGAGGCGCTGAAAGACGAGCATCTCGCCGAAAACGGACGCCATTTCAGCCGTCGTAAGGGGCGTATCGGCCTGGAGGACGCCCTGCGGACGGGAAACGTACTGGTGGATGCCGTGGCCCAGCTCGTGCGCCAGCGTCTGAACGTCCCGCGTTTTCCCGGTATAGTTCATCAGGATGTACGGATGAGCGGAGGGAACGGCGCCGTGGCTGAACGCCCCGCCTCGCTTCCCCGGTGCTACGGGGGCATCGATCCAATTCTCGTCGAAGAAGAACGTGGAGATTCGTCCCATCTGCGGATGAAACGAGGCATACGCGTCGGTGACCAACTCGCGCGCCTGGTCCCACGAATACCTCGTGTCGGCATCGCCGATGGGGGCGTAGCGATCATAATCGAACAGCTCGTCGTATCCGAGGAGCTCCCGCTTCAGACGGTAGTACCGGGCGACGAGGTCGTAGCGTGACGTCACGGCCGAAACGAGCGCTGCCACGGTCTCGTCACCCACCTCATTGGACATGTTGCGCGAGGAGAGCCAGTTCCTATAGCCGCGAAGGCGATCGTCGGAGGCCTTGTCCGCAAGAACGGTATTAAAAATGAACGTCAGGGCACGGCTGTGCGCCGCCAATCCCTCCGTAAGAGCCATCGCCGCCTTCTTGCGCGTCTCCCGATCCGCTTCATGCAGCCTGGACAAGGTCTCCTGCTCGGTGAGCTCTTCCTCGTCGACGTAGAAGCGCGCCGCACCGAGCGTCTCGTCGAAGAATCGGTTCCAGGCGCTTCGCCCCGTCACCGACTTCTCAGAAAGGACCTTCTCTTCGGACTCAGAAAGGAGGTGATCCTTCCGCAGCCGCTCGAGCTCCAGATAGTGCCTGTAGCCGGCGAGCTCATCGGCGCGAAGAAGGTCCGCCGCCCGGCCGTCATCGACCTTTGCCCACTCCACTTCGAAGAAAATGAGCTCCTGGCTCGCCCGCGTGCAGGCCTCCCTGACGTGCTGAAGCAGCGCGCCGCGCTGCTCATCATTGGTGTCGGTGGACCAGTTGAGATAGGCGTAGGTATAGGCGCGACCGAGCCGATCCTGAACACGTTCGAACTGCGCGAGCGCCTCGGCCAGCTCCTCCGGGGTCATACCGCCTACTTTTCCTCGGAACGACGCCGCGAAGGCCCGAGCCTCATCGTTCCCCTGGTCGAGGTCCCTTTTCAGCGCATCCGTAGAAGGGTAAAGATCTGCAAGGTTCCAGCGGACCTCTTCCGCTCCGGTCTGTTCGTTCGCCATGTACTGAATAGGGACTGGGTACGCTCGGTCTGACGTTTGATGGGCCGGGAT
>CAZXHQ010000690.1:0-1879 GCA_964640145.1 uncultured Rhodothermales bacterium
CACGTTGGATCCCCCCCGAGCGATCGCTGCCGCGCGGCGCATTGCCGGACGAGCCTACGTACCGGAGTCCGACTTCCCGGTCGGCGTCCTGCTCGAGATTGAAGGCGAGGGATACGTCCCCGGCGTGAACGTCGAGCATGAAGACTGGATGCACATCCTGTGCGCCGAGCGTAACGCAATCGGGACGGCTATCAGCTATGGCTACCGGCACGTGTCCAGTCTCTACCTCACCTGCCTGCCGGCGCCTGGGTGCACGCCGTGCGGTGCGTGCCGCCAGCTCCTGGCGGAACTCGCGCCTGCATCGACGCTTTGGATGGACGGGGATCATGATCTGCCCGCATTCTCCGACCCTCTCACCCTCCTTCCGAGCTTTTTCGCCGGGGATCGACGTTCAAGATATACGTGACGTATGTCGATTAACGAAAGGACTGCTACAGGCTAGGCCGTCTATGTTGCTGCAGGCTCTTATTTTTCTGATCGGCCTTGGCTTGCTGTATCTCGGCGCCGAGTGGCTTGTCAAAGGAGCGGCCAGCCTTGCTCTTCGCTACGGCATACGGCCCCTGGTCGTGGGCATCACCGTCGTAGCGCTCGGAACGTCCATGCCGGAATTCGTCATCAACTCCTTCGCAGCCTTCTCCGGAGAGGACAGTCTGGCGCTCGGCAACATCGTCGGGTCGAATATCTGCAACATCGCGCTCATCCTCGGTACCAGCTCGCTCGTTCTGCCGCTCGTCGTGTCCCCGTCGACGCTGAAGAAGGAGTATCCCATCATGATGGCGGTGCTGGTGCTGTTTTACGTCGTCTCCCTCGACGGCGTGATCGGGCGCGCGGACGGCATACTGCTCGTGGCCGGGCTCGTGGCCTTCTTCCTCTTTCTCATACTCGATGCGAAGCGCCACGCAGGTCCGCCCGTGAAGAAAAACCTCTCCAAGGCCCAGCGCGAGCAGCTGCGCTCGTCGCTCTGGCAGAAGGCCGCCCTTCTGGTGAGCGGCATCGTGTTGCTGGCCGCCGGCGCCCGCATGATGGTCTACGCGGCCGTGAACGTCGCCAACGTGCTCGGCATCGATCCGGTAATTATTGGTCTTACGGTGGTAGCGATCGGAACGAGCCTTCCCGAGCTTGCCGCATCCGTGGTCAGCGCCTTGAAGCAGGAGGCGGACATCTCGGTCGGGAACGTGCTGGGCAGCAACATGCTCAACGTGCTCTTCGTCGTCGGCTTCGTCGCTCTGTTCCAACCGCTCCACGTCGATGCGACGTCACTGATGGTCCACTTTCCCGTGATGCTGGCGTTCGGCGTCGTTCTCTTTCCGCTGGCCTGGACGCAGTTCAAGATTTCGCGGATGGAGGGTGGCGTTCTCGTGGCCGGATTCGTAGGCTACATGCTGTTTCTCGCCGCCCCCTACATGTAGGGGCACGCGAAAATTTCCGGGTCCCCGCCGCGTAGTTATGATGTCGCACCTCCTTCGCTTCGCACCGATCGGGATTCTTGCCGCGATCCTCGCCGGCCTTCCGGGGGAGGCGCACGGACAACCATCCACCAAATACTGGATCTTTCTGGATGGCAAGCCGGACGCATCCGAGACGGTCGTGAGCCGGCGCGCCTACGAGCGTCGCAACCGGCGCGGGGATCCGCAGGCCGCACGGTACGACCGGGAGATCGCGCCCGCCTATCTGGAGCGCCTCGAGCAGATGGGCGTTATCACCGTCGTACGGAGCCGATGGCTGAACGCGGTAAGCGCCTACCTGTCCGACGACCTGCGGCAGCGCGTCCGAGCGCTGTCGTTCGTCCGCTCCGTGCACCCCGTCGGCACGACGGTTACGCCGGCTCCTCCGGATGCCGCTCCCCGCCCCTTCGCCAAGGCCGGCGATCCCGAGTACG
>CAZXHQ010000691.1:0-1845 GCA_964640145.1 uncultured Rhodothermales bacterium
AGCATCTTCTGGCTCGTGATTCCGTCGCTCGTACTGTTTCTGGCCTTCCCCTATCTGGTGAGGCTGGGATGGAACTTCTGGCCGAGCCTTGCGGCCGGCATCACGCTTACCGTCGCGGCCTATTTCGGGATGATTCTCGTAATGAGCCGCTTCGGCGTCACGTTGTGAATGAACTCCGGACTCGATTTCCGGGAACTCAGGAGGTCCGCACGGTTGATTCTTTATCCCGCAAACAGGATTCTTCTCGAAGAACGTGCCGGTTCGAGGAAGCCCCGCGCATCCACGATCCTCGTGTGCCTGCGCCCCTGCATCGAGCCGATCGTCCCTCTGTTCGAGGTTCGATGCCATGACAATTGCCGTATTCAGCGACGTACACGCCAATCTCCCCGCTCTGGAGGCGGTCCTCGATGATCTGGAGCGCCGGCAGCCCGACATGGTGTTCTGTCTGGGCGATCTGGTCGGCTACGCACCATGGCCGAACGAGGTCGTAAAGACGGTCCGCGAACGCGGCATTCCGACCATCGCCGGAAATTACGACGAAGGCGTCGGGCTGGATTCGGACGACTGCGGATGCGCGTATCGGACCGACGACGACAAACGGCGAGGCGCCGCCTCCATTTCCTTCACGAACCAGGCCGTGGCGCCGGCGACGCGGTCCTACCTGCGAGCACTCCCCCGCCATTTCCGTCTGACGTTCGAACAGCCACGGCATGCTGACACCCCTCCCCTCCAGATCCTCATGGTCCACGGCAGCCCGCGGCGGATCAACGAGTATCTCTTCGAAGATCGGCCGGACAAAAGCTTCCTGCGCATGATGGCCGCGGCAGAAGCGGACGTTATGCTCTTCGGGCACACCCACAAGCCGTACCACAAGCGGCTCCCATACGAAGCGAACGGACGGACGCGGCACGCCGTCAACATCGGCTCGGTCGGAAAGCCGAAGGACGGCGATCCCCGGGCATGCTACGTGCTCCTCGACGTCGACGACCAGCATCCCGCGGCCGCCGAGCGACTCACCGTCGAGTTCGTCCGCGTGCCGTACGACGTCGAACGCGCCGCCGGCGCGATCGAGGAGAGCCCGCTTCCGGACGCCTTTGCGGACCTCTTGCGGGAGGCGAGGTGACCGGAGGCCGTACTCGCGGCCTCCCCGTCAGCGAAGGTTCTCTCGAACGCATCGTCCGCTACACGGATGTCGCTGCGGATGTCTGTTGCCTGTGCCATCTTTTGACCCGGGAACGCCGAGCGTTCACTTTCGTCACGCACAGATCTCGCCCTTCCCTTAAGCCGAGTCCCTATGTTCACCATCAGTACCGTCATCCTCCTGGTGGGCGTGCTGCTACTCCTCGGAATTGCCTCCAGCAAGTTCGCGGCTCAGCTCGGGATGCCCGTGCTGGTCCTGTTTTTGGGCGTCGGCATGCTTGCCGGATCGGAAGGCCTCGGGGGCATTGCCTTCGAAGACTACGAGCTCGCCAACAGCATCGGCAGCGTGGCCCTCGCGCTCATACTTTTCGACGGCGGGTTGCGCACGTCGCTGCAATCCGTCCGCTCGGCATGGAAACCAGCGCTTTTGCTTTCGACGGTCGGGGTTCTGCTGACTTCCGGCCTGACAGGTCTGGCTGCCGCATGGATTCTCGACGTACCGCTCATGCAGGGCCTGCTGCTAGGCGGTATCGTCGGTTCGACCGACGCGGCAGCCGTCTTCTCTATCCTCCGTACGAGCCGGCTGAAGTTACCGGAGCGCCTTACGGCCACGCTCGAAGTGGAAAGCGGATCGAACGACCCGATGGCCATCTTCCTCACCGTCGGCCTCGTCTTGGTGATCGCCGGAGGAGCCGACTCCGCAGT
>CAZXHQ010000692.1:0-1842 GCA_964640145.1 uncultured Rhodothermales bacterium
GGCGACACGAACGTCAAGTATCTGAACGATCACGGCGTGTCGATATGGGACGAGTGGGCGGATCGAGACGGCGAGCTGGGTCCGGTCTACGGCAAGCAGTGGCGGCGATGGGAGGGCGCAGACGGCCGCCTGTACGATCAGATCGAGACCGTCCTAGACGGTCTCCGCACGAACCCCGATTCGCGCCGGCACGTCGTGAACGCCTGGAAGGTCGACGAGCTGTCCGACATGTCGCTGCCTCCGTGCCACGTACTCTTCCAGTTTTACGTGGCCGACGGGCGGCTGTCCTGCCAGCTCTACCAGCGCAGCGTGGACAGTTTTCTCGGCCTCCCCTTCAACATCGCCTCCTATTCGATCCTGACTCACATGGTTGCGCAGCAGTGCGACCTCGACGTAGGCGATTTCGTGTGGACGGGCGGCGACTGCCACATCTACGTGAACCACCTCGATCAGGTCCAAGAACAGCTGAGGCGTGAACCCCGGCGGCTGCCGCGCCTGCTCATCCACCGAAGGCCGGAGACGCTTTTCGACTACCGCTTCGCGGACTTCGAGATCGTCGACTACGATCCGCACCCCCACATCCGCGCCCCGATCGCGGTGTAAGCCGGCTCGACCGTGCTCGATGGTCACGCGCGCGGGCTTGCGTCCGTGGAGCCGAGTAGTCGAGGATCTGCCTTGCCTCCTGCGTGGGGCGCGCGGCCTCGCGTCCGTGGAGGCGAGACTTCTTCCAATCGACGCGCCGAGAGCGATTTTGTGCCACGGAAAGGGTCCTGGTTACGGGACGCCGACGCCTGTTTTACTGTGCTGCCAGACCATGTCCGAACATAGCGAACCGGAGATCGTGATCATTGCGGCCGTGGCGGAGGACAACCGCGTCATCGGCGCCGGCAACGACCTGCCGTGGCATATCCCGGAGGACTTGAAGCGGTTCAAGCGGCTCACCGAGGGTTCCCCGATGATCATGGGACGTCGGACGTTCGAGTCGATCGTCCATCAGTTCGGAGGGCCGCTGCCCGACCGGCGTCTCCTGGTCGTAACGTCGAAAGGTGAGGTGAACGGCTATCCCGACATCGAGGCGTTCACCGACGTCGATTCGGCGCTGCAGGCCGCCGCGGGATCCGACCGCGTCTTCATCGGCGGCGGCGCGACGATCTACCGGCAGTTCCTCGAGCGGGCCCACCGCCTCGAGCTGACGCTCGTCGAAGGCCGCTACGAAGGCGACACCTATTTTCCCGAGTACGCGCATCTCATCGGCCCCACCTTCGAGAAAACCGCCGAAGAGCGGCACGAGGGCTTTCGGTTCGTGACCTTCGAACGTCCATAGAAAACTGGGAGCGCGCGCCGAGCCTATTCGTCGGTCACGCAACCCACGTCCGCCGGCTGAACGCACTTAATGTACTTTCGGAGGGTCCCGCGGGTCGACTTGTAGGGCGGGGCCGTCCAGTCGGCGGCGCGCTGCGCGAGCTCCTCGTCGCTCACGTCGACGTCGATGGTCCGGCGGTCGGCGTCGATCGTGACGACGTCGCCTTCGCGCACGAAGGCGACGGGTCCGCCCTCCTGGGCTTCCGGACAGATGTGTCCGATGATGAAGCCGTGCGAGCCGCCGCTGAATCGGCCGTCGGTCAGGAGCGCGACGTCCTTGCCGAGCCCGGCGCCCATGATAGCCGAGGTCGGCGTCAGCATTTCCGGCATGCCGGGTCCGCCCTTCGGCCCTTCGTAGCGGATGATCACGACATCCCCTTTCTGAATCTTTCCGTCCTCGAGCCCCAGCAGCATGTCTTCTTCGGCGTCGAACACGCGGGCCGGTCCACGGAAGTACGTGCCTTCTTTACCCGTGATTTT
>CAZXHQ010000693.1:0-1835 GCA_964640145.1 uncultured Rhodothermales bacterium
CGATCGCCCATGGATTCTCGAGTCCCTCGACGACCGGCACGATTCGGTAGTCGTGATGCACGGATGAAATGACCTCCTGGGCCGACGAAGCGGACGCCGTCAGAAGGAAGAGGGTTACGAGGGCGAGTGCGCCGCGATAGGGGAATGGATGCATGGTCGTCTCAGTCGGTAGAAAAATGGAGGTTCAGATATACGCGGCACCCCGCAGCGGGGTCGCCGCGGAGCGCAAATTTTCAGCGAATGCAGCTTCAGCTCCAGAGCCGGTCCCAGGAGCGGATCTCGTCCCACTCCGGCGTCGGCTCGAAGAACCCGGCCCCCTCGATCAGCAGAGCTTCTACGGCCTCCAGGTTCAGGTCGAAGCCCAGGCCGGGCTTCTCCGGCACCGGCGTGTAGCCGCCGTCGAATACTGCCGAGCGCGGCTCGTCGATTAAGGAATACCAGTCGTCGTTCTCTACCGAATGGTGTTCGAGGGTGATGAAGTTCTGCGTGGCCGCGGCGGCGTGCACGGAGGCGAAAAAACCGATGGGCGAGCCGGCATAATGGAGATTCATGGCCATGCCCTGTTCTTCGGCATAATCCCCGATGCGCTTCGTCTCCAGGATGCCGCCGGCCGAGCCGAGGTCCGGATGGACGAGGTCCACCGCGCGCTTGTCGATGAGATCCTGGAAGCCGCCCTCGAGACCGAAGATGTCCTCGCCGGTCATCGTCGGCGTGGTGGTCGACTCGGTGATCTGCTTCCAGTCGTCCATATAGTACCAGGCGATCAGATCTTCCATGTACTGGAGCGTGTAAGGCTCGAGTCGTCGAGCCAGCTTGATCGCCTCGTTCTTGTCGAAGTGGCCGGTGTGATCGATGCCCAGCGGGATCTCGTAGCCGATCGTATCCCGCATGACGGAGACGAACTCCTCGAAGACGTCCAGCCCCTTCTCCGTGATCTGGATGCGCGTGAAGGGATGGTCGATCTGGCCGTACTCGCCCTGCGTGCCCGAATACTGCGACTGGAGGGCGGGCTCCCCGACGGGGGCGTGCGCCCCCGTATTGACGAGCACGCCTTCGCCGCCTACGCGGGCGACCATCTCGATGCCGATGTCCATCTTCAGCGCCGTGTAGCCCATCTCCACGCGCTCCTGCATCCGCCGGGCAAACTCGTGCGGATCGCTGGAGGACGACGTATCCGCGTAGAGCCGAATCCGGTCTCGGTACCTCCCACCTAGAAACTGGTAGACGGGCACGCCGTACGCCTTGCCGGCCAGGTCCCACAGCGCGGTCTCTACACCCGAAACCCCGCCACCCTGCCGACCGTGCCCGGCGAACTGACGGATGATCCGGAACACCCGCTCGACGTTGCAGGGATTCTCGCCCAGAATCCGGCTCTTCAGCATGAGCGCGTACTCCTTCGGACCACCGTCGCGCACCTCTCCGTACCCCGAGATGCCCTGATTCGTGTCGATGCGGATGATGGGACATCGGAAGGGAATGCCGCTAATCTCCGCGATGCGCATGTCGGTGACTTCGAGGTCGGACGGGCTCGAGAGCCTGTTCACCTTCGAGGAGAGGTGTTCGACCTGCTGCTCGAACGGATCCCGAATCATGGTTCCGAGACCCAGTCCGCCCAGACCTGCCTGCTTCAGAAATGTTCGCCTGTCGTCGGCCATCGTTGCGAAAGGGATATGCTGCTGCCGGAAACGGAAAGAGTAGGATACATTATTTTCACGTCCTCCCGCAAGGGAGGGACGTTCTCGTTAGGCGCGCGCTGACCATCCCATCCCATGCACGGGTGGAGCTCCGAAGCTGGACCGGCCGTCACGACCGCATCATGGCCCGGTGCTCTGCCA
>CAZXHQ010000694.1:0-1834 GCA_964640145.1 uncultured Rhodothermales bacterium
GCGAAGCGCTCCGTATCGTCATGCGGCACGTCCCTTCGCCCGTCACGATCGTGACGGGTGCCGGAAAGGATGAGATACGAGGCATCACGATCGGCTCCTTTGCCAGCACGTCCCTGCGTCCTCCCTTGATTTCGTTCAACGTGAACCGTGAGGCCCGCATTTACGAGACGCTGACCACGGCCGAGCGGTTTGGCGTCCACGTGCTCAGCGACGAGCAGGCACATCTCTCCGATCACTTTGCCACGCCGGAGCTTACCGGTGAAGAACAGTTTCGGGCCGTGTCGTACGACCTCGACGAGCACGGTACGCCGATTCTCTCCGGTGCGCTCGCCGTCATGCTCTGCAGGCGATACGCCGTCTATGATGCGGGGGATCACTCCATCATCGTCGGGCGCGTGGTCGAGCTGCGCGACCTGGACGTGGACGTGCTGCCGCTCGTGTATTTTGATCGCGCCTATCGCCACATCGGTCAGGAAGCCCAGCCGACGCTTTTCGATCCCGTCGGGGACGAGTCGTCGTGACGGCCTCGCGACGTGTCGGCGCACCGAGAACCCGCTAAAATCCTGTGGCAATTCCTCTACGTGGGGCGGCGAACTGATCGACGGCCCATTAGGCGAGGTCCGGTTTACCGTGGACGCCGGTTCCAAAAAAAGCGAAGTCATAGCGTGCCGGGTCGTCCGAACGAAGGCTTCTGCAGTTCCGCGTCAGCTCGACGCATGCCTTCCAGTCGTTGTATCGCCGATCGAGCATGCCCAACTCGCGCGCCTGGCGGCCGGAATGAACGTCCAGCGGGAGCATGAGCTGCGAGGGCGTTATGCGTGGCCAGATGTTCAGGTCGACGGGGCCCGGCCGCACCATCCATCTCAAGTACATGTTGAGCCTTTTGCAGGCGCTTCCCGCCTCCGGTCGTGCGAGGTGCTTCTGCAGGCGTGCGGGCGTGTTCGGATCGGCCGCCATGATCGATTCGCTGAACCCCTGTACGGCCGCCGCGACGCCGCCGCCGTCGAGGTGGCGTACGAAGAGCTCCTCCACGGTTTCGAAACGCCGCAGGAGGAGTCCGAGGTTGTGCGTCAGCCAGAAGGCATCCCGGGGCTGAAAGGTGCGATGCTTGAAGCCCTCGAGCCGCGAGGCGTCCCGTTCCGACTCGAAGCCGCGGACGAATGCGTAGGGATCGTAGCGCATCCGCTCGCAGAGGTCGGCCATCTTGTCGAGCACGGTCGCTCGGCGCCCCCACGCCAGGAGCGCCGCGTAGAGGCCGATCACCTCTTGATCGCGGGGATCGTCGAAGGCGTGAGGGATCGAGATCGGATCGGCGTCGATGAAGGCCGGACGCTCGAAATGGTCTACGAGCCGGTCCAGGTATGTCTTCGTCCCGATCGGCATTATTCCAGGTCGAACGATCGGAACAGGTCGCATGCGGCCGGGATCTCCACGTTGCCGCCGCTGATAATGACGCCGACGCGCTCCGGCAGCTCCATGGGCTCCTCGCCGAACAGGGCGGCAGCGGCAAGGGCGCCGGTGGGCTCGACGAGCAGCTTCATCCGCTGCCAGAAGAAATGCATGGCCCCTACGATGGCCGGCTCGCTGACCGTGACCATGGCGTCGACGTGCTCGAGGATGAGGGGGAAGGTGATCTGACCCAGCGACGGAGTTCGCGCCCCATCGGCGATCGTATCGGGGTTGCGTACCGTGTGCAGCTCGCCGGTGCGAAAGGACCGTGCCGCGTCGTCTGCGGCCGCAGGCTCTACGCCGATGACCCGGCATTTCGGCAGCAGGGCCCGCGCCGCCAGCGCCGAGCCGGAGAGCAGACCTCCACCGCCGCAGCAGACGAGCA
>CAZXHQ010000695.1:0-1818 GCA_964640145.1 uncultured Rhodothermales bacterium
TGCAGCCGATGGTGCGAGCTCGCAGCAACGCCGCCACCCTGCCCGATGCCGGCAGCGAATCCGGTACCGGTGCCCGATAGCCTTACGCGCGCAGAACGACGTGATCGTCGGATGCGCCGGGACGAGGATCCTCTTCGTGCGGATTACGGCCGCAGCTCGACGACTCGTAAGCTCTGATAGCCGTCGCTCGGAATGAGGATCCGATCGCGGTCAGCATCGAGGCCGATGTCGGCAGGCAGGAACAGATTGCCGACCAGCCGGCTGGACTGCGGATCGCTTACGCGGTGGATGCCGCCTGCATGCTCCCGCAATCCTCGCCAATCGGAGATGAACAGCACGCCGTCATGGCGCACGATGCCGTCGAGGCGCCCTATGTCGACGCTGGCCGGACCGCGGAATGCGCGCAGCTCCTCGACGTTATCGGCATCCGCCTCGTCGACCCGGTAGAGCACGGCCGAGCAAAACGTCACGAACAGCGCCTCACTTTCGCCGCCGGTTGCGACACCGTTCGGGCAGACCAGCTCGTCGCTCGAGAAGCTCCGAAGATGGTCCCAGGTCTCGTCCGGGTTGCGGCGCCAGACGGACTGCGCGTCGGTCGGATTGAGGAATCGATCCAGACCGGTATCGGAGAAGTAGATGGTACCGTCCTCCCGCACCGCGATGTCGTTGGGCAGCACGCGGTCTCCCGGAGGGAGGTCGATCGACGCCGCAGGAGTGGGCGCGTCGAGGTCGGAAATGTCGAACACGAGGATTTCGTCGCGGTCCACGGCGTAGAGCTGCGTGCCCTGTACCGCGATGCCGGTAATTCCGTCCACGTCGACGCCGAGCGCCGAACTGATCCAGTCCGTATCGACGGCACCCAGACTGCCGTCCGAACCGACGTTTATCCTCGATATGTAGCCGTTGTCGTCGGTATCGAAGAGGTGAGGCACCGGACCGTCCCCGGTTCCGACACCCAGATTCGACACCAGATAGGCGCTTCCGTCCGGGCTGGTGGTAGCCGACTCGGGATGGTCGCCGATGAGCTGCTCCAGAATGACATGGCCGGACTGATGGTCCGCGGCTCGAGCTGCTGCACTCGCCCGTTGCTCGGCGGTCACGCCCGGACCGTCGTGGTGCTCGGACGACGTGACGACGTCGCCGCAAGCGAGAGCGAGGGAGAGGGCAGGTAAGAGAATCAATAGCCGTGCTGAGTTCCACATGTCGGTTTCGCGCGAGTGATTAGATGAAGGTTCGAGATTGCGCACGCCCATATACATGTATCATACGTAACCTGCGTCGCTTACGCGAACCGAGATCATCGTATGGTTGAAGAGCCTGAGCGCATCTCGGGCAACAGGGCGGATGTGGATCTGAGGCTTCGTATATCCATTCTCAAATATGCTAATATCAAATACGCCAATATATAAGTGCCGCTGCATCGCGGTCCGCGTCGTTCCGCCTCCTCGCCCGGCAGCATGTCCTAGTCCGCGCATGCCCGAAGGTACTCGAGAGCCCCCGCTGGACCCAGAAACCGCCCGACCTCAATCGGCTTGTCCTCTACGTGATCGAAGACGTGGCGGGAGAAGTCGAGGAGAGTGTCTTTGAGCGCCGACGTGATCTCGCGCTGCTCGTCCGGCATCCGGGCGATGACGTTGTGGTCTTCGACCTCTTCGTCGAGCTGTTCCATCAAGCCGATCGGTTCGCACTCCACGATCTGCCCTGTCCGGAGCGGCCGATCCGTGATCACGAAGCAGTCGACGTTCAGACCGTCTCCGGACGTCGTATCGATGACGAAGCCGTATGGAAAGGGGTAGGGCCTCGAGACCTGTTCGGTGC
>CAZXHQ010000696.1:0-1817 GCA_964640145.1 uncultured Rhodothermales bacterium
TTCGCGCGACTACCTCTGTGCGGAAGACGGCGTGCGCATCCTGAAGACCCGTCTGGGGGATGTCTTCCGTCCAGCCCATCCCCTACGGCGAGCACGTCGACGTGAACGGCGTTCGTGTCAGTCTGCATCCCGCCGGGCACATCCTCGGCTCCGCACAGGATCGTCTCGAGCACGAAGGCGAGGTGTGGGTCGTCACGGGCGACTATAAGACGGATCCGGACGTCACCTGTCGGAGCTTCGAGCTCGTCCCGTGCCACACGCTCATCACGGAATGCACCTTCGGCCTGCCCGTCTACCGATGGCCGAAGCCGGAGGATGTCTTTCGGCGCATCAATGCCTGGTGGAAGCGCAATCAGGACGTGGGCAAGACGAGCGTGCTTTTCGGATATGCACTCGGCAAGGCGCAGCGCCTGATAGGCGGGCTCGATCCGGACGTCGGTCCCATCTTCACCCACGGCGCCGTCGAACGGCTGACGGCGGTCTATCGTCGGCTTCGACGGTATCCGCCGCTCATCCCGCCACAAGTCCGGCGTGGCCGTCCGATTTCCACGCATGCTGCGACTGCGTACGGACAAGGAAGCGGCCGACGCCGGCAGGCTCGCGACGCTCCATGAACTCCTCCCGGACGGTTAAGTCGATCTCCGCGGTCCGATCACTGACCGGGCATCATCGGCTGGGGACCCTTCGACTTCAGGCGGTCGGTCTGGACGCCCTCTCTCTCCAAATCTCGCCTACGAACTCTCCAGGATTCTCCGTATTTAGTACGTGACATTCGAACCGACAACTCGCACGGTTGGGCCCGGTGCAGCACGGCTGCCGCCGGCACACACGATGTTGACTACGAACTGCCGCCTTCGGCGGCGGTCGCAAAGATGGATTACGAAGTCGAGCTCAACTACCGACTTACGGGGCACCTCGAAACGAATGAAACGGTGTTGGCGACGCTGGTCTCCATCCAACACGGTCTCTACGCCGCGACCGACCGGCGGATTCTTTGCCTGAACAACGAGAAGATCGGCTACAGGCTGCGGCTTCATCCGTACGAAAGCCTGGACCGGGTCGAATGCCTCACCGAAGACGGCGCCTGGTTCGTTCAGTTCACGTCGGGCGACCGCGTACTCATGGTACGTGCCCGTTCCGAGCGGGAAGCCAGGCGTTTTACGCAAGCCGTCTCCAACGTGGACGTGGACCCGCCCCACGTCGGACAAAACCAGACGACCTGAGGAAGCCCGGCGCCGATCGGGCCTCTCGTGGCCGCCCGGTCCCTTCCGCCTTCATGCGGCTCAGGAGTCGGAGGCCAGAGCACGGCTCACGGACGACGCTACGACACGGAGAACGCGCGGCTCTTCGAAGTAGCCCCCTTCAAGGCGCTCGCTCACCTCGTACGTCCGCCGGGCGCTCAGCTGGTCGATCTTCAGGCCGGACCGAATGCCGGCGTCGACGTCGGGCTGCCGGCGCATCTCTTCCAGCACGGAGCGCGCCTGCTTCGACAGGACGAACGCGTCGGTTACCGCGCGGAGCTGCGGCCGCTGTGACGATGGCGAAATGCGCTCGCGTGACGACGGCGAACCTCGTTCGCTCCCCTCCGAGGCGGCGTCGTAGCGCACGGCCGCCGAGGGATAGAGAGATCGTACCTTCATTGCTTCGTAGTGGCTCCCGGCCTGAATACAGGTCCTTGACGTTCGCCCGCCTGCATCGAGGTATCGGCCGGAGGCCAAAAATCCTAAGTATATCGTTTCGCAAGTACGGTGACGTACGATGAGGTCCGCTAGTCCTCTCCGTCCACCGTGAATCCGATCCGGCCCCGGCGCGAGGGC
>CAZXHQ010000697.1:0-1801 GCA_964640145.1 uncultured Rhodothermales bacterium
CCGTGGCCCCCGGGCGGATGGAACGCCGTGATCGTGCCGGGAGACGGACTGAACTTGCGAAAGGGATTCTCGGCGTTGATTCTGCACTCGATCGCGTGTCCGTCCATCGGGATGTCTCTCTTTCGAACCGTCTCCCCCATCGCCACGCGGATCTGGTATTCGATCAGGTCGGAGTCCGTGATCTCCTCGGTCACCGGATGCTCCACCTGTATGCGCGTATTCATCTCCATGAAAAAGAAGTTCCGGGCGGCGTCGACGAGGAACTCGACCGTGCCGGCGCCGGAGTACTGAACGGCCTCGGACCCCGCCACCGCCGCGGCACCCATCCGAGCACGCAGGTCGGCATCCACGATGGGCGAGGGAGCTTCCTCCACCAGCTTCTGATGGCGGCGCTGAATCGAGCACTCGCGCTCACCGAAGTGGATGACGGTACCTCGGCCGTCTCCGAGCACCTGCACCTCGACGTGCCGCGGCTCGAGGACGAACTTTTCCAGGTACACGTCGGGATCCCCGAAGGAGGCTTCCGCTTCGTTACGCGCCGCCGAGAACTGGCGCGCGAAGTCATCCTCTCCGCGCACGATTCGCATGCCGCGCCCGCCTCCGCCGGCCGAAGCCTTGATCATCACCGGATAGCCGATCTCGGCAGCAATCTTCCGACCCGCCTTGAGGTCGCCTACGACGCCGTCCGACCCGGGGACGGTCGGAACCCCGGCCTCCCGCATGGTCTTTTTGGCCTTGCTCTTGTCACCCATCAGACGGATCGTCTCGGGCGGCGGTCCGATAAAAATTACGCCGTGGTCGGCGCATATCGCACTGAAATCGGCATTTTCGGCCAGGAAGCCGTATCCCGGATGCACGGCGTCGGCCCCGGTGACTTCGACGGCGGAGATGATGCGGTCGGGCCGCAGGTAGCTTTCCCGGGAAGGGGGCGGGCCGATGCAGACTGCCTCATCCGCAAAGCGCACGTGCAGGGAATCACGGTCCGCCGTGGAGAACACGGCGACCGTACGCAGACCCATTTCGTGACAGGTTCGAATAATGCGGAGCGCAATCTCTCCGCGATTTGCAATGAGGACCTTCTTAATCACCGTGTCTGGCCGGTCGACCTTCCCATCTTCGAATAGTAACGCGCAGAGAGCGATGGCGAGGTGTCCTGTCAGGTCTCGATCACGAACAGGGGCTGGTCGTACTCGACCGGCTGGGCGTCTTCGACCAGTATTTTCTTGACGCGTCCCTGCACTTCGCACTCGATCTCGTTCATGAGCTTCATCGCTTCGATGATGCAGAGTACGGCGCCCTGACTGACGTCGTCGCCCACATCGACGAACGGTTCTTCGTCCGGCCCCGGCCTTCGGAAGAACGTGCCGACGATCGGCGCCCTGACGACGAATTCGTTCTCCGAGGGCTGCTCCGACGCTTCAGGGGCTGCCGCCGCCGGCTGCGGCGCCGCCGTCGACGGGGGTGAGTTGGCCGGCGCCTGCGGTGCGGCCGGCTGCTCGGGTACGGGCGGGGAAAATCCGCCCGGGGGGTAGGACACACCGTACGACGGGTACATGGGCGGCGCCTGCATCGTCAGCGAGGGGGCATTCTTGCGAACGACCAGCTTGAAGTCATCCTCCTCGATTTCGACTTCGGCCACGCCGCTGTCTGCAACGATTTTGAGCAACTCCTTGATCTGCGCGAGATCCATTATCAAGTACCAGGTTCTGCCGGATACCGGTCACCGTACAGGGTAGCCAATCAGACCTTGTCGGCCGTTGACACCCGTGTAACGTATTCTCCGTTCTCCGTATTGACGGTG
>CAZXHQ010000698.1:0-1799 GCA_964640145.1 uncultured Rhodothermales bacterium
GGTTCCCCATCAACCACCGATCGGAGAGCTGGCGCATCGCCACGTTCGTGGAGGATGAAATGACGCTCAGCCGGCACTGGACGGCGGACGTCGGCACGCGCGCTACGTTTCTGGCTCCGCGTGCCACCGTGTACATGGAGCCGCGTCTCGCGCTTCGTTACGACCGATCGGTCAGCCCTCTGGGCCCCTATTCCGCCCGGCTAAGCACGGGCCTCTACCGGCAGTACGTCTCTCAATTCGACGTGAGCAGCCGCAGTCCGCGCGCACTCGTTTCGGACACCCGTTTCTGGCTCGCGTCGGACCGCTCGATGAGTCCGGCCGCCGCCACCCACTATGCCGCCGAGCTGCTCTTCCGACCCCGACAGGAGTGGGCCGTCCGATTCGAAGGCTATCTGAAGCGGCAGCACCGCATTCTCGCCGTCAACTACGGCACGGCGGCGAATGCGCAGCAGTCGGACCTGCTGCAGGAGGAGATACTGCGCGTCGTCGACGGCGCGGTGCGAGGGGCGGGCGTACAGCTGCGGCGCAGCCTGGGCGCCGGCCGGGCGGAAGTACGCTACGAGTTCAGCAACGCCGAACGCAATGACACGCTCTATTCCGCCGATACGGACCCCGTGTTTGCACCGTGGAATGAACCCCACCGCCTGGAGCTGGCCGTCGACGTGGTGCCCGTACGCAATTTGACCCTTCTGGCCCGTTGGAGAGGCGCCTGGGGACGCGCATGGGGGTTTCGGCAGGGATACTACGATTTTGTCGGCGCCTTCGGCGCGATCGCTGAAGACATGCCGCCGGATCTCATCCCGAAAGCGCAGCGCCAGATCGACCGATACGACCTGCAGGCGCCTGAAAAGCACGAGCTGCCTCCCATCTACCAGCTCGACCTGAGCGCTGCCTATGACCTCCCGATATGGTCGTCCCGTCTGCAGATGCGGGTCGACGTGCTGAACGTGCTCGACCGCGAAAACGTAGCCGAGTGGCACCTCGTCTTCGATCAGGATACGTACTACACCGGAGAAGAAAGCGGCTTTCTACAGAAAGCGGAGCGGCCCCTGCTTCCCAGAGTCGTGTCCCTCGCCCTGAAATGGTCCCTTTAGTGCCCGGCCCGGAAGCGGTCAGTACACCATTTCGAATATAAGGTACCGCACGATGAGGCTCGATGCGCGTGCTGCGCCGGTACCTTGCCGTACGTCCGCGCATGCCACCTAAAACGTCGACGTGCCCGTACCGCCAGGCCCAGCGACGAGTCATAACGGCGCTACGGCAAGGAGGCGGCACGACGCGGCGGAGGATGCATCGGCGCTCACAGGCTACCGTATTTGCGTAGTCATGTACTTAGGAAGACGGGGTGGGCGAGGATGGATCTTCCTTCACCGGATCGACGTCGTCGGCGAGCGGCTGCATCTCTGCGTGGGCCCGTCGCTCGGAAGCCGAACAGGCAACCCGGG
Organism: uncultured Rhodothermales bacterium; assembly: GCA_964640145.1. Classification (GTDB taxonomy): domain Bacteria; phylum Bacteroidota; class Rhodothermia; order Rhodothermales; family VXPQ01; genus CAZXHQ01. The sequence continues at coordinate 1,446 of CAZXHQ010000698.1, forward strand.
TATCGGGTCCCGAGCCCTCCTCCTGCGCCAGCTCGCGTCCATAGAGCAGCTCGTGGTGCTTCTTCTGAAACGCGATGATGCCTACCACGCCACAGACGATAGCCATATCGGCCACGTTCCAGATCGGAAACAGTGAAATGTACGTGCCGCCGAATATCGGCACGGCCTCCGAGACAAATCCGCTCCACACGTTCACGTGGATGAAGTCGACGACTTTGCCGACGAAAAGCGGCTGATCGCCGAAGAGGGCCCCGTAGAACACGCGGTCGATGATGTTACCGACCGCACCGCCCAGAATGAGCGCCAGACTGGCGCGGTATGGATAGTAGTCGTTGCGTACCCGATGGAGATAGA
>CAZXHQ010000699.1:0-1795 GCA_964640145.1 uncultured Rhodothermales bacterium
ATGCAGGCCAGGCCTCCGGCCGCAGCCAGAAGCGATCCGGCCGCGATGCGAAGTAGGCCGAAGAGGTTTCTCACGACTCGATCGATTCGCTGTGCGTCACCGGGGAATGAGATACCACCTCCTCGCACGGCTGCGCTGCGGCGGACGACAGCGTATTTGTCCGGACGGGAGAGAGCTTGCGGAAAGGATTTGCCGGCCGCCCCGCGTAGGGGGAGGCCGGATCAGTTCGACGCGACCCGGATCAACTGGCGACGGCGGGCGGCGATCACGGGAGCATCGTCCCCGTCCAGGAGCGCGGCTAGAAACGACCCGGCGGCGACCGGACTGACGTAGAGCTCCTCCGAACCGATCCGGAAGACGAGATGCGCTTCTTTGACCTCCCAGCTGTCTATGACTCCCAGCTCGACGGCAAGGGGGAGCAGGTCGATGAGCGGCTTTCTGCGGGCGGGGTCCTTCATGGCTGTCACGTCGATTGGGGGATGGTCATCGTACGCTCTCAGTATCGGGCCGGACGCCGGGACTTTCATCGGTCAATTGCAAGAAATGCGGTGCATAGTTCTACTGAAACTGGGACGTTTCGCCACGCGAACCGGTAATGCCTGCTTTCGGACCTGGCTGCTGCCGGGCATCATCCGCAGCGGAAGAGGGCCGGTCGGAGCGTCGGGCCTCATCGACGGCAAGGATCCGCCCTTCATCGCCGCGTAACGAGAAAGGTGGCCCTGCAACGAGAAAGAGGCCCCGACGCATTGGCTCTGCGCGGGGCCTCTCTCCAGGCACACACCACGTAGGAGGTAGCTCCGAGGCGTGTATTATGTGAACAGCTAGTATGTGAATAGCAGGACGTACACTGCCTTGCTTGCTGGACTCGCAAGCGAACCGCGGAGAAGGCGCTGACTTGCCTACTGGATCTGTATCACCTCGGCCAGGCCGGGAATCAGGGCGTTCTTCGTCGCCCACAGCGTTCCGTCGCGTTCCAGCGTGATCGCCGTAAGAATCGGGATGCCTCCGGCAACGACGGAGCACGACGGCGCGGTGAGATCACATGCATTGACCGTCCCCCCCGTACCGACGCCGCCGAACTCGACGGCGAACCAGCTAAGCTCGTCGAGCTCCGCCACGTATAGCGTGCCGTCCTCGCCGAAGGCCAGGTCCATGATGGACGTAAAGCCGCCGTCGAATACCTTTTCGCAGTCGGGGCTCGACGCGCAGTCAGCCCACGAGGCGCCCGGCGAGATCCGCCAGATGTTCGACGCACCCGTAGGCGCCGGAAAGCCTTTGAGCTCCCCAACGTAGAAGTGCCCGTCCGGCCCGATCGCGACGCTCGTCGGAACCGCCTGCGCAGGAATCGCCCCCGGCAGGTTGCAGAGGGGACTCCCGGAGCCGGGGCAGCCTGCCAGATTCTTGACGTTGTCCGTCGAGGCGAGCTCATCCGGAAAAACGGCCACGACGTCGACGTTGCCCTCGCTGTCGATACGGTACAGCACGTTGCCGCCCGCGTCGACGACGAGCGCAGCATCGCCGTCGAGCGAGGCGACGTCGAAGGGATTCGAATCGAACGGATCGTTGCCGTCGGGATTCAGCGTCTCCTCGATCTCGAAGAGATCGACAAGCAATCGGGACTTGCCCTGAGAGACCCGGTAGAACGCCTGGCCTGAGTTGCTCATGGGGTCCATGCCGGCCGTCGTAGCCCACATCGAGCCGCGTCCCAGGGGGCTGATGGCCGTGACGCCGGGCAGCGCGATGTCGGTGAATCCGTCCTTCGTGGCGACGCCGGCGCCCGCGTCGGCTACGAGTA
>CAZXHQ010000700.1:0-1784 GCA_964640145.1 uncultured Rhodothermales bacterium
CGATACAGATACCGACGGAAGAGATCCAAGCCTTTTGTCGTCGATGGAGCGTTCGTCGCGCGGTCGTGCCGCTCGCTATGTGCTCGTGCGATTGGCTCGCTTATGATGGAACCCACGTTCGCATCGCTCATTCTTGCGGTGACATCATCACGGAGATCCGCGGATCGCGATGCACGAAGAACCTGAAGCGCACGATCGCCGGGCAGCTGCCTCGGTTTCAGCACGGCGTCGATGGATTGAAGGTGCCGTCCTGGTCGTGCTCTGGGCCATTGTGGCGTGGCTGGACGTGACGCAGCAAGCGTTCGATCCGCGGGCAGGAGGTGGACCGCTGCATCCGGGAGAGACGCTGTACAGCTTTCTCGAGCACGTGCCCTGGCTCCTCGCGACGCCCTTCATCTTCTGGCTAACGTACCGTTTCAGCCTCGATCGGGCCGCCTGGCCCTGGCAGCTGGCTCTGCACCTCGCCGTCGCGGTTCCGATCTCGGCGGGCATCGACCTTGTCAACCACGTGACATGGAATGCCGTCGTGACGGCGCATACCCGCCCGGCCAGCATCGGGGCCGTCATGGGCGGTTTTCATTTCCTGCCGGAAATGCTGATTTATTTCGTCATCTTCTGCGCCGGCACGGCGCGGAATTACTTCCTGCGATATCAGGAACGCATCGATGAGGCCGCCCGATTGCGCGCCGAATCGGCCGAACTGCAGGCGCACTCCGCCCGCCTGCAGGCGCAGCTGGCCGACGCTCGTCTGGAGGCGCTCCGCATGCAGATCAATCCGCACTTCCTCTTCAATACCTTGAATGCCATCTCGTCGTATCTCGAACAGGATCCTCGAGGCGTGCGCCGGATGATAGCCCGCCTGAGCGAGCTGCTTCGGTACACGTTGGACGGGACGGATACGCGGGAGGTACCCCTCCGGGAGGAGATCGGATTCATCGACAGCTACCTGGAACTGCAGCGCATGCGCTTCGAGGAGCGTCTGGAGACCACCCTCGACGTGGACCCGAACGTCCTGGACGCGCTCGTGCCGAACCTCCTCCTACAACCGCTCGTCGAAAACGCCATCAAGCATGGCATCGGCGATCGCGAAGAGGGCGGCCGCGTCGACATCGCCGCATGGCGGGAGGGGCCGCACCTTCACCTCCGCGTGCGCGACGACGGACCCGGCATGGCGGCGAACGGCGGTGACGGTATGCTGCCCGCGAAGGGGATCGGGCTGCGCAATACCCGCGAACGACTGGAGACCCTGTATGGACCCGACCAGGAGCTCGATCTGGAGCACCCGGACGGCGGCGGCCTTGCCGCTCACATCGTCCTGCCTTTCCGTACGAGCGCCGACCACTACGCCGCAACCGTTTCGAGCTAGACCGTACCCACGATCGAGATCCGTCTTCCATCCAATGCCGAGAGAGGACACGCTCAACGTGCTCATCGTCGATGACGAACGGCCTGCCCGGCATCGTCTCGAGATGCTTTTGCAGGAGAAGCCGGGCATCGAAGTGGTGGGCGAGGCGACGAACGGACGGCAGGCCGTCGATGCTATCGCTGAGACCGCCCCCGATCTCGTGTTCCTCGACGTGCAGATGCCGGGGATGTCCGGCCTGGACGTCGTGAGCAAGGTCGGGGCGTCGCGCATGCCCGCCGTGATCTTCGTCACTGCGTACGACCAATACGCCATCGAGGCCTTCGACGTGGCGGCGCTCGATTATCTTCTCAAGCCGTTCGACGACGAGCGATTCGACCGGGCCCTCGCTCGCGCAAGGGAGACGATCGCCGCCCGCGCC
>CAZXHQ010000701.1:0-1781 GCA_964640145.1 uncultured Rhodothermales bacterium
GCCATGAGGAGCACCGCGGATGCGCCCGCTTCGAGAATCCGCTGCGTCACGATCCCCCATTCGCCGGCCACAAGGTGATGCAGCATGAGCAGGGCCAGGCAGCCCAGCGAAACGCCCACCCAGAAGGTGAAGGCGAAGAGGTATCCCTGGAAAAAGCCCGTCGGATCGATCGCCAGGACGACGACCGACCCCGCCAGTCCCAGGAGCCCCGCAGCGATCGTCCAGCTGCGCCGACGAAGGAGACGCCGTCTCATTGGTGTGGGGGGAGTCTCGTTCATGGCGTCTGCAGGTTTGTCCGGGCGTCGCCGGGCACCGCATTCGCGCCGGCATGCTGGCTCAGCTGCAGGGCCGCGACGTACGCTGCGATCGCCCAGCGATCGGCCGGCGTCACGCGGGAGGCATAGCTGAACATGGCGCCGTAGCCGTCCGTGATGACATCGACGACATAGCGCGGAGGGGCGGATCGCAGCCGGTCGCTGTGAAACGACGGCGGAGACCGCAGCCCTCGCTGCACGATGATGCCCGTGCCGTGCCCGTCCCGCCCGTGGCATGGCGAGCAGTAGATGTCGAAGCGGTTCTGTCCGCGGCGCAGGACGGCGTCGGTGATCGGAAACGGATAGCCGTCTACATCCACCGCACCCGTGTCGGGCGGCTCCTCCTCGACGGACTCCTCCCCAAGGATGCCGAAGCGGTGCGCATCGTCGAGCGCCTGCGCGCGCGCGACGGTCCCCTCCACCGGGTGCCGGGAGGCCATGCCGTCGGGGAAGAGCCGGCTGGACTCATACACTTCATAGCGCGGCTGATCCGCCATCTCCTGACGACAGCCCGTCAGGACGGCGAGGCAGGTCACCAGGACGACGCCGAGTCCGGCGCGTACGCGCGTCAAGCGTTCCTTCCAGTGCCGATTCGTCATGTCGACGGCCCTCCCGCTTCGGCGCGCCGCGCTCCCGGCTCGTCGAGAGCTGCTTCCCCGGTGTACGTCACCGGGGAGACGTGATCGGCACCCGTACCCGCCAGAAACGCGCGCGCCGTCTCCACATCGAAACGCGGATCGGTCGCCTCGATGACGAGAAAGAAGCGATCCTGCGATGCGCGCTCGAAGTGATCTCCGTTGAAAACGGGATGGTACAGCTCGGGAAGCCGGTTCAAGATCAGCATGGCGAGCACGGCGCCCAGCGCAGCGACCAGGATCGTGGCCTCGAAGGTGATCGGAATAAACGAGGGCCAGCTGTGATAGGGCCGCCCGCCGACATTCATCGGATAGTCGATTACGTTGACGTAGTACAGCAGAAAGTAGGCGAACGCTCCCCCGGCGATGCCTCCGAGCAGGGTCGCCAGGCCCACGCGGTTTTTCCGCATCCCGACGGCCTCCGCCAGGCCGTCGACCGGGAAGGGCGTGAACGCATCCGTCTTCGTGTAGCCCTCGGCGGCCGCCTTCCTCGCGGCCGACAGGACGTCCTCGGGCTTCACGTACTCGGCGAGCATCCCGTATATGTGCGTCTCTCCCCCCACGGCTACGCCCTCGATTCCTGATGGGTATACGGGCTCGCCGTCGGACGACCGTCGACGTCGCGACCGTCTCCCTCCTCTTGCTCATGCATGAGCTCTTTCATCTCGGTCATCGAGATCATCGGCACGAAGCGAATGAAGAGGACCATGCCGAACAGGAAGAGGCCGACCGAGCCCGCCAGCACGGCCCAATCCCAGAAGGTCCCCTGGTAGAGGTCCCAGCTCGAGGGCAGGAAATCTCGGTGCAGGCTTTGGACGACGATGACGTACCG
>CAZXHQ010000702.1:0-1780 GCA_964640145.1 uncultured Rhodothermales bacterium
AGTACGCGCATGGACCCTCGCAGTACGGTACCGCATGTACGAAACGATGTACGTAGGACCGGATGTTCAGGAATGAGGGCGAATCGGGGCGCGGGTGCGAAAGACACGTTCCCACCGCTGGGGCGGGTCAGCGCATCATCTTCCGAAACGCATACAGTATTTTCAGATCGATGCGGTTGAAGTGCTCCAGGCGAAAGTACGGCACCAGATCCGCACCGAAGCGGCGTTTGAACTCTGCAATGCCCGGCGTGTTGGCGCCGACGAAGTCGAACGTCGCCGTGCCCGATCCGAAAAGCCGCGGCAGCATCATGCCGATAAGGACGGTCATGGCGTCGCCGGGCCGGCTGCCGGCAATCCAATAATAGGAGCACGAGAGGGAACGGGCAACCACGACGGCTGCGTCGATCTCTTCCGTCTCGACGTTGCGGGCGCCGAACACCGTCGCGATGCCTGCGTCGGAGAGGCTCTTGACGAGCGACCGTAGCGCCGGCTCCTCGAGGGGGAGGGCTCGCTCGTGCCGAGCGTAGCTCCCCGCTGCGAGCTGGACGGCGGCGCCGGCAGCCTCCGCTCCCTGCACGAGCGAATAGGAATCTCGGGCCGAACGATAGGTGCGGGCCGTGCTCGCTGACCACGCGCCCGGGTCGGCGTCCGAGAGTCGGTACGTATACAGAGGGTGAGCCGACCAGCCCCGCCACTGAGCCGACCGCACGTCTGACAGGGAGGGGGGAAGATGCAGGCGCACGGCGTGGAAGGCGCCCTCGAGCAACTCGAACAGGTCGTCGAGCGGCGTTTTCCGTGCGTGTACGTCGGCATCCGACGGCATACGACCGAGCAGAAGTGCGGAGTAAGGCGTGAAGGGCGGCACGATCACCTCCCGGTACGGCCCGCGACGCCGCCACGTCACGGCGGCGCCCGCCGTGTCGCGCCCGGAACCTGCTGCGAAACATACGCCCGTGCGCAGGCCGGCGGCCCCAGCGATGGCGCGGACGAATCGGAGGTGCGAAAAAGGAGAGCGTTGCGGGGAGCTTTCCCACAGCGCCCTCCATCGTTCTTCGACACCGATATCGGTCGCTTCGAGCATGGAGGCGGCGCGGCCGGGGTCAGAGGATGTACTGACTGAGATCCCGGTTCTTGACGACCGAACTCAGTTTCTCGTCGACCATCCGCTCGTCGACGTGCACGCGGTCGGTGATCTCGTCGGGCACGTTGAAGAGGATGTCCTCCAGAAGCGTGGTCAGGATCGTATGCAGCCGTCGCGCTCCAATATTCTCGACCTCGGAGTTGACCTGGGCCGCGATGGCTGCGATGCGCCGTACGGCACCGTCGGTGAAATCGATCGCCACGTCCTCAGACGCCAAAAGAGCCGTGTACTGCTTGATGAGGGCGTTCTTGGGCTGCGTCAGAATCTTGTAGAAATCATCTTCGTCGAGACTGCGCAGCTCCACTCGAATCGGAAAACGTCCCTGCATTTCCGGAATGAGGTCGCTCGGCTTCGAGACGTGGAACGCTCCACTTGCGATGAAGAGGATGTGATCCGTCTTGACCATCCCGTGCTTCGTCATCACGTTCGAGCCCTCCACGATCGGAAGCAGATCTCGTTGTACGCCTTCCCGAGATACGTCCGGCCCACTTCCTTTGCCGCCGTTGCCGGCCACCTTGTCGATCTCGTCGATGAACACGATGCCGGACTGCTGCACGCGCTCGAGCGCTTCCTTCTTGACCTTGGAAGCGAGCGTAGGTGCGTGAGGGGCAAACGCGGAAGAACTCCTTCTTCAGCTGG
>CAZXHQ010000703.1:0-1779 GCA_964640145.1 uncultured Rhodothermales bacterium
CGGCGGGCCTCGCCGACGTAGCCGCTGCTGGGGTAGCGGCGGATCAGCGTCTCGAGCACATCGACGGCCCGGCCCGTGTTGCCGTCGCGGTAGAGCGATTTTCCAGCCATGAGCATGGCGGCGGTCGTCTTCCGGTGGAGCGGATACGTCTCGAAAACGAGACGAAAACGCCGGTACGCCATCCCGTAATCTGCATCCTCGAAAGCCTCGAGCGCTTGCTCGAAGACCAGCTCCGCATCTTCGATTCGCGGCACCGGATCCTGCGCATGCACGTCTGTTGTCGCGAGCAGCATCAGAACGGCCACCGCCGCTGACAGCCAGGCAAGGCGCGTTCGCACGTTCATTCCCATTCGATCGTCGCCGGTGGTTTTGAGCTAATGTCGTATACGGTCCGGTTGATGCCGCGGATCTCGTTGACGATGCGGTTCGAGACGCGGGCGAGAAAGTCGTATGGCAGCTGCGCCCAGTCGGCCGTCATGCCGTCGACGCTGGTAACGGCGCGCAGGGCGCACACGTTCTCGTAGGTGCGCTCGTCGCCCATGACGCCGACGGTCTGCACCGGCAAGAGTACCGCAAATGCTTGCCACACGGTGTCGTAGAGTCCCGTCATCTGCAGTTCTTCAATGAAGATGGCATCCGCCTCGCGCAGGATTTCGAGCTCGCGCCGCGTGACCGGACCACTGACGCGGATGGCGAGCCCGGGGCCCGGGAACGGATGCCGGCGAATGATGGCCTCCGGAACGCCGAGGATCCGGCCGATCTCGCGTACTTCGTCCTTGAAGAGCTCGCGGAAGGGCTCGATCACCTTCAGCTCCATCTCCTCGGGCAGCCCGCCTACGTTGTGGTGTGTCTTGATCGTCGCCGAGGGCCCCTTGAACGAGACGCTTTCGATGACGTCGGGATAGAGCGTCCCCTGCGCGAGGTACGACGGCTTCTTGCCGAGCTCGCCTGTAATCTCGTGCGTCGCTTCGTCAAAGACTTCAACGAACGTGTTGCCGATGATGACGCGCTTCTTTTCGGGATCGGATACGTTCTCGAGTCGGTCGATGAACCGGTCGCCCGCGTCGACGGCTTTCAGGCGGATGTGGTGGTGATCCCGAAACGTCTTCTGCACCTGTTCCCACTCCCCTTTCCGCAGTACGCCGTTGTTGACGAAGATGCAGGTGAGCTGATCGCCGATCGCCTCGTGCAGCAGAACGGCCGCCACGGAGGAATCCACGCCGCCGGAAAGGCCGAGGATGAGGTGCTCGTCACCGACCTGCTCGCGGATCTCGCGCACCTTCTCGTCGACGAAAGAAGCGGGCGTCCAGTCGCCGCGACATCCGCAGATCTCGTGGGCAAAGTTCTCGAGGATGAGGCGACCCGCATCGGTGTGGATGACTTCCGGATGGAACTGCACGCCGTAGTGCGGCCGTGAGCGCGAGCGGACGGCGGCGATGGGCGCGTTGTCGGTGCGGGCGATCACCTCGAAGCCGTCAGGCAGATTCACGAGATGGTCGCCGTGGCTCATCCAAACGACCGAGCCGTCGGGGATCCCGTCGAACAGGTCCTCGTCGCTCTCGACGATCAGCCTGGCGCGCCCGAATTCGCGTCGATCGGCCCGCTCGACCTTGCCGCCGAGGAGGTGGGCCATAGCCTGGAGCCCGTAGCAGATGTCCAGCACCGGAAGGGGCGATCCGTCCCGGCGGTCGAGATTCAGATAGGACTCGTGCAGCCGGGGCGCGTCCGCGTCGTAGACGGAGCACGGGCCGCCGGAGAGGATCAGCCCCTTCGGGTCCA
>CAZXHQ010000704.1:0-1774 GCA_964640145.1 uncultured Rhodothermales bacterium
GGCTCGCTTCCTTCGGCGTCAGATTATAGCCGGGCGTGGCGATGGTGAGGACCGTGGGCTCCCAGCCGTATTCACGCAGGTGGATGGCGAACCGGAAGGGACGCATCGATGCGACCCTGCGGCGAGGAAGGAAATAGGGCGCAAAGAGAAGGACGCGTTTCGAGACCTGCATGATGGTCGAGTCCTGGGCAGCGGCTTTCGGACCGGACGGGGCAGCGTTGAAGCGGCGGGCCGGTCCGGCTACCGCCGAATGAGACGTAGCGATCCTGTGAAGCGCGGCGCCACATAGCCCCGGAGAGGATGTTCCAGCGTGCGGCGCGCGCAGCCCTCAGAAGCGCCGGTTTCGATTCTCACAGGCACTTCGTTTATTGGAACGCTCAGATTGCCCACCATATCGCGCCAGACCGAGTGCCGATGAACACGTACGAGACCATCGAGGTAGGTGATTCGTTTTCGACCACCCGATTTCTTTCGGCGGAGGACGTGTTGACCTTTGCGAACCTGACGGGGGACGACAATCCGATTCACGTCGATGCGGAGTATGCCAGCAAAACCCGGTTCGGCAAACCGATCGTTCACGGCGTGCTGCTTCTGGGCATTATATCCAAGGTCCTGGGAAAGGACTTCCCCGGGCACGGCAGCATCGCCGTCGCCATCTCCTGCCGCTTTCTTCGCCCCGTTCCCGTCGGCTCCGAAGTCACCGTCGAGATAAAAATCAACGAAAAGGTCGACAAGCACAAGCACGTCAAGGGACGCGTGTACATATATCACGAGGGGCGCATCGCCATGGGCGGCGAGGCGACCATCATTCCCCCCTCTGGAGAGGATGGAGACGTCGAACTGTCACAGGCTTAAGTCCTATCGAATCAAGTCCTTACGACTACGCACTGTCTCATTGCGGCAGCTTCAAGAGGCGGCCCTCGTCGATCGTCTCGTCAAGTCGTACCTGATTCATGATCGCCATTCCTTCCGCCGTCAGATCGAACGGAAGGCTCGAGGGAAGGAAGGCCTCGAAGGGCGCCGTGCGGCTCGTTCCGACGATGTCCGTCCGCGCCGGCTCTATGTCCAGAATGCGCGAGTCCGTCAGCTGCGCGAAGCCCTGCATCGAACGCTGAAACGCTTGCTCATACCTTGAAAAGGCATCGCGCTGCGCGTAGCCGATAAAATTATAGACCTGGCCTTCGTACTCTACGAAGTAGCTCAGTATGCGCACGATCTGCCCCCCCTGGGTCTGGGCATCGGCGACCACGTAGTAGGCGCTGAGACCGTTGCTGCTGGCCGGCCCTGAGTCGACCAGCTGCAGTCCCTCCTGGCGCAGGAACTGTTGCCCGGCGTCGCGGGCGGTACTGGCCTCGGCAAACGTGAAGATCTGGACGGCCTGCTGCCGTTCATCCACCATTACGACCTGGGTCGGCTGGTTGATGACCTCGAAGCCGCTGGGAACGGGAAATTGAAAGCGAAGGTCGGGATGGTAGAAGACGCCCTCCTCCACAAGACCCTGCCGAGGGTTCTCCCCGAGGACGGTGCCGGCCAAGTGGTCGTACAGGTCGTCCTGTTCGATGCGGGTCATGGTTTCTACCCGGGACCTCCAGTCGGCCGCAAGCTCGCGAATGGTCTGCTCGCGCTCGCCGGGATCCGGGTGGGAAGACAACCAGTTCGGAATGCTCTGGTCCTGCTGCTCTCCTATACGCTTGAGCGACTCGAAAAAGTAGGATCCTTCCGAGGCCTCATAGCCGGCTTTGGCCGCGTATTCCACGCCCAGATTATCGGATTC
>CAZXHQ010000705.1:0-1771 GCA_964640145.1 uncultured Rhodothermales bacterium
CGGCCGGCGTGCGGTATCTGCCGATGGCGTGGTTCAAGGACGGATCGGTCGCGATGATTTCCTTCAACCTCGACTATGAGAGCCTCCGCTCACCGATCGGATTCGTAAACGCCAGCACGGTCGACGCCGGTTCGTACTATTTCGGCACGGTCGGGGCGAGTTACACGACCTCGACGAAGACCCGCTACCGGCTCGCGTTCAACGCCGATGCAGGGGCGTTCTACGACGGGCGGCGGATGGGTATGGGGCTGTCGCCGGAATGGAATCCATCGCCGCATTTCCAGCTCAGCGGGAGCTATTCGCTGGCGTCGGTCCGGTTCGATGAGCGCGGCGAAGGCTTCGACGCGCATCTGCTGGGCATGCGGATTCGAACGGCGCTGAACACACGTGCTTCGGCGAACGCTTTCCTGCAGTTCAGCAGCGCCTTCGAGCTGGCCACCGCAAACCTGCGTCTGCGCTACAATTTCCGCGAGGGCAGCGACCTCTGGCTGGTCTACAACGAGGGGCTGAACACGGACCGCCGGCGCCTCGATCCCGCGCTGCCGATCTCGAATGAACGAACCATCCTCCTGAAGTATACCTACACGTTCGACGCCCACAGCCTGTGACGATCCGTTGAAAGCCGGAGCGGGCCGTTTCGTATCTTTGCGCGCGCTTCCCGTCGAGAATTGCGGCTTCGCAAACGTGCACATGTCGCCATCGCAGCGTCTATCCGCCAACGAACGGATCATCGTCTCATGCATCGTCGTCGGCGGATTCACCCTCGTCGTGCTCGGCTCGGCCGGTCAGGAGTATCTGTACGGGACCATGCGCTCCGGCAGCGAGAAGTCGTTCTGGCTCGCGGTGCGATGGCCGAGTTTCTTCTGGTATGGATGGGCGCTGCTGACGCCGCTCGTCTTCGCCGTGGCGAAACGCTACCGCCTCGACGGCACCCGCACGCCGTGGAAGCTGGCGATGCTTACGCTAAGCGCTATCGCCATCGTCCTTCTTCACATCGCATTCCAGGCCACCGTGATGTCGCTGCCGGTGTACCGGGGGCTGCACCCCGATTTCGCCGATGCCGTGTCGTTCCATTTTTACTCGAGCATCAGCACGAATCTGATCACGTTCGGCCTGATCGTTGGCGCATGGTACGCCGGCACGTATTACCACACGCTCCGGACGCGGGAGGTGCAGCAGGTGAATCTGGAGTCCGAGCTTGCCCGGGCCGAGCTACAGGCGCTGAAGATGCAGATCCAGCCGCACTTCTTATTCAATGCGCTGAACGGGATTTCGGAGCTGATGTACCGCGACGTACCTGCGGCCGAACGGATGCTCGCGAATCTCGGCGGGCTCCTGCGAACGAGCATCGACCGCGCGAGGGATCAGCTCGTGACGCTCGAAGAAGAGATGGCGTTCGTACAGCACTACCTCGAGATCGAACGCATACGGTTTCCCGACCGCCTTCAGGTCAGCGTGGACGTCGATGAGGCCGTGCGCGAGGCGTTCGTTCCCAGCCTGATCCTGCAACCGTTCGCCGAGAATGCGGTGAACCACGGCGTTGCCGCGCTGTCACGGCCGGTGAACGTGCGAATCCGAGCGACCGAGACGGACGGCCAGCTGCGCCTCGAGGTCACCGACGACGGCCCCGGCTCGCCGTCGCTCCCGACGTCGGAGCCCGTCGACGGCGGGCGGGGCTCGGCCACGCCGGAAGTCGGTATAGGGATCTCCAACGTCCGCCGCCGTCTCGACCATCTCTTCGGCGACGACCATTCGCTGCGCTTCTCGAACA
>CAZXHQ010000706.1:0-1762 GCA_964640145.1 uncultured Rhodothermales bacterium
CCAATCAACGTATGTGCAACGCGAACAGAATCGGCATGTTCGGTCTCGTGTCGCGGTGCGGCCACATTGTACGCCGGGGCGGCGTGCACGGCCGACTTTTTTCTCACGCTAACTACACGGTCGCGACGCATGCCATGTCGTACGGCCCGGCATCTCGCCGGATCGCAGGAAGGGACGATGCGGTCGATAGACGAAGTCGGCGCCTGCTGTGCAGCGCATGATCGTAGACGGGGCGTTCATGAGATGGAAGTGCGTTGCCCACATGTAGTCGGCCGGGGATCGGTTTCTGGAGGATAGCCGCTTTCGATCCAGGCCCGCTCGTAGGGGAAGGTACGGGTCGGCCTTCGGAAAATCGATTGCCGCCTCGAGAAAATACGATTCAGAATCTGGAAGGGCTTTCCCTCCCTCCGGCGCCAGGGCTCGCCTTTGGAAGCCTCCGATAGGTGGACCGGCCGTAGCGAAAGCGCGCGGATCGAGGCGCGCCCAGAGCAGGCGCCGGACGGCGAGGATCTCCCTCCAACGTTTCGTATCTTGGAAGGCGCGCTGCAAAACCTTTCGGCGTCTCACGCGTGCATCTTGCACGAAATTATACAATGGCGTGAAATCGAGTGGTTCTCAGGCTATGGTGCCTTATATAGCGACGACGGATGAGATGACGGTGACGGTGCGTCCCGTTTATCTCGACCGCGAGTCCGACATCATGAACCGGAGGTTCGTTTTCGGCTATTTTATCGAGATCGACAACCGAAGCACCTCGGACGTTCAGCTTCTACGGCGGCACTGGTACATCCAGGACGAGACGGGCCGCGTCCAGGAGGTCGAGGGAGAGGGCGTCGTCGGGAGGCAGCCGATCATTCCGCCGGGCGGACGTCACAAGTACGGCAGCTACTGCGTGCTCGAGACGTTCGGGGGCGCGATGGAGGGGACCTATTTGATGGAGTGGGAGTCCGGCGAGCGGTTTCGGATTGCGATCCCGAGGTTTCACCTTCGGGCCGCGGCGAACTAGGGCGGCTTCAGATGATCTCGACGTCGATCAGGTACTCGTCGGTATCGAGCTGGATCGTCCGATTCTCGTTCGTCAGCCGGTACTTCTTGATCGCCTCCGGGAGCATTTCGCCGGGCGTGTTCATGCGAAAAAGGGCGTCGGCGACGACCTGCCAGTCCTCCGGCGTCAGGTGTACCGTCGCCCGGTCTCCGTCGGCGACGATCGGAGCATAATTGAGCACCTTGTTAAGATGGTTTACGGCTTGCTGTTGATGAAGCGTCGGATCCATTATATATAATTGCGTTAGGCTGGTCGTTCGTAGATTCCCGTGGTAGGCCGGTTGAACGCACTACCGCCCCGGGTGTGCCGGCCGGCCGGCGGTGACCGCGGTCGAACCAACAAGCCGTCAACGGCGCCGGGTTACCTCGCTCCGGGTGGATCCAACAGGGTCCAGGTACATCGAACCGCCAGAGCGTGCTCGAAATGACCGGGAAGAGGCCTCGTTGGCTATTCTCTTCCAATCGATTCCCATGCGTCCCTACCTAGATTACCTTCAGCACATCCTCGATCACGGCGCTCGCAGGTCGGACCGAACGGGTACCGGCACCATTTCAACGTTCGGCTACCAGATGCGCTTCGATCTCTCGGAGGGCTTTCCGCTCCTGACCACGAAAAAGCTCCATGTGCGCAGCATCATCTACGAGCTCTTCTGGTTTCTGAACGGCGACACGAACGTCAAGTATCTGAACGATCACGGCGTGTCGATATGGGACGAGT
>CAZXHQ010000707.1:0-1762 GCA_964640145.1 uncultured Rhodothermales bacterium
TGCCAGCAGACCACTTTTTTCGTTCGCAACGCAGGAGGATGCCTGGCCGCGGATTACGGCGATGTCGGAGGGGACGCGCACCCGGAAGAACGCGTTGGAGATTCGCCGAAGCCCGCTTAATTATTCGGAGCACCGTCGGCTATCCAGGACCGCACGCGGTCGATCTGATCGCTGCCCAGCGGCGATCGGCCCAGCGGCATCCGGGCCGTCCCCTCGGCCATGCGTTCGCCGCCTTCGATTTTGATGACCAGGTAGCTGTCATCCGGATTGCCGGGGTCGACCCGAAACAAGTCGGTCACTTCCTCGCTGCGGACCTCGACGAGATTGTCGTAGGCTCGTCCTTCCGACAGGTCGAGCCCAAGCGGAGCGCCGCCGCCGGCGTGGCAGCCTGACAGCGCACAGCTCGTGTTGAAGACGGTCGCCTGAATCGCCGAGAACGTGGCCTCGTCGACGTCCGCTTCGAGGGGTCCTGCATGTTCGCAGGCGGCCAGCGCCAATGACGCGGCGATCACGATCCCGACGCGGCGGATGGAGTCGTATCTCATCAGAACAAGAGGCATCAGAAATTGAGGATGCGAAAGATGTTGAAGCCGAGACGGGCCTCCCCATCGCGAATGTCGAGGTCCCCGCCGCGTAGATATTGGTCGCTCGTCAGTCCGACCGAGTTGGTGAGAACGATCTGGAAAACGTGTCCGGCCGTGCTGATCTCGATTCCTCCCCCCCACGTATCGAACCGAATATCGTTGCCGAAGGTCGTCGTGCGGGTGTACCCGGCGAGGATGGGCACCCACTCGCCGATGAAGGCGACGTTACGCCAGAACTGATACCGGGCCGCCACACCCAGCGTCACGAGCGGATCCTCTCCCTCTATCGACTCGGCCGGGTTGAACAGGATACCGGGCACGGCTTCGACACCGAGGCGCTCTCCAAGTGATCGCGCCAGGCTTAGCTGGCCGGTGAGCTTGAATGCCTCGCCCCTGTACCGAGAGCCGCCGCTCGCTGGCGGTTCGGTGACCCAGTTGGCGGCCGCGTGAGCGGCGATGTCGAAAGGTAGGCCTCCCGCACTGCTCTGCGAGCCGAGTCGGTAACGAACCTGCATCTCCACGTTGTCGGCCGAGTTGCTGCGCGCAAGTGCCAGCAGCAGCCGATCCGTCAGGGCGTATCCGAAGCTCAAGTAAATAATGCCGCTGCCGTCCAGCCCATAGAACGCCTCGTAGCCTGCATCGAGTTTCGGATTGAACCGATGGCTGATGAGGAAGAGAAAGCTGCCCGCTTCCAGACTCCGTGACGTGGGAAGATTGATGGCCTTCCAACCGTGGAACGGAAACCTCTCAGCCGACGGCTGAGAAGGCGCTTCGGATTGGGCATCCTCGTCCAGTCCGGCAATCCAGCGTTCGATCAGTTCGATCTCGCGGTCTTCGAGTGGATCTTCCGCCAGCGGCATACGCTCTCCGACGATGTCGGGATGCCCCTTGACCTTCATCAGAAGATAGCTGGAGTCCGGCTCTCCGGGTCTCACCCGGGCCATCTTGGGGCGCTCCGTGCTGGGCACGTTCACAACGGATGCAGGAAACTGACCGGGACCCAGATGAAGGTTCATTTGTGCTACCGGCCCGGCATGGCAGCCGGAGCGAGCGCAGGTGCGCGCGAACAGGTCCGCGACCTGCGATGCGAGCTCCTCCTGCGGCACGGGAGGTTCATCCTGTCCGGAGACGGGCAGGCAGGTGAACAACAGAGAAACGACGAGGAGGGATGCGCCTTT
>CAZXHQ010000708.1:0-1762 GCA_964640145.1 uncultured Rhodothermales bacterium
GGGCTCTTATCGTCGAAGGGCACCATGTTCATGTTCACCGTGATGTCCGCCCCCTGCAGCGCCGCCTCCGCCTCTTTGCCGGTGAGGTTCTTATTGCGGAGATCGATCAGCATGAGGTGGTTGTCCGTACCGCCCGAGACGAGCTGATAGCCGCGTTCGACGAAGGCGCCGGCCATCGCATCGGCATTTTCGACCACCCGCACGGCATAATCGGTAAAATCGGACTGCAGCGCCTCGCCGAAACACACGGCTTTCGCGGCGATGACGTGCATCAGCGGTCCGCCCTGCGTGCCGGGAAACACGGCGGAATCGAAGAGCTCGCTCATCTGCTTGACGCGGCCCGACTTCCGCGCCTTCTTGCCGAACGGGTTCTCATAGTCGCTGCCGAGCAGCAGCATCCCTCCCCGCGGGCCGCGCAGCGTCTTGTGCGTCGTCGTGGAGACGATGTGGCAGTGCGGCATCGGATCCGTCAACACGTCGGCGGCGATGAGTCCAGCCGTGTGGGCCATATCCATCCACAAGAACGCCCCGACCTCGTCGGCGATGTCACGGAAGGCCGCATAGTCGAAGTCGCGCGGATAGGCGCTCGCTCCGATCGAAATCATTTTGGGCCGGATCTCCCGTGCCTTGTCGCGGACCTTGTCCATGTCGATCCGGCCGGCGAGCGGCCCGTCTTTCTCCACGCCGTAGTACTGCGCGTTATAGAGGATGCCGGAGAAGTTGACGGGGCTGCCGTGCGTGAGATGCCCGCCGTGCGAAAGGTCGAGACCGAGGAACGTCTCGCCCGGCTCCAGGAGGGCCAGGAAAACGGCCGCGTTCGCCTGGGCACCCGAGTGCGGCTGTACGTTCACCCAGTCGCAGCCGAAGAGCTTCCTGGCACGCTCTCGCGCCAGCTCCTCTACGACGTCCACGTACTGGCAGCCGCCGTAATAACGCTTGCCGGGTAGTCCTTCCGCATATTTGTTCGTCAGAGGCGTGCCCATGGCTTCGAGCACGGGGCGAGAGACGAAATTCTCCGAGGCGATCAGCTCGAGGCCTTCGTTCTGCCGCTCGACCTCCTGCTCGATGGCCCTGTATATCTTTGGATCTTTGCGCTGCAGCTCACTCATGTGGTCGCGACTTCGGGGTAGGGTGGGGCCGCCGGGGGTCACCGTGCCTCCTCCGGACGCTCCAGCTCCAGGAACTGTCCGGCGAGTCCAAGGAATCTCCAACGCTCCTCCTCCGACTCGCGGCCGTCAAAGTCAATAGTATACGTGCTGAAAAGGATATAATTGTGGCGTTCGGTGATCCGGTCGACGTACTGACCGGCCAGGCTTCCGCCGGCTCCGGAGAGCGCCCGCCCGAGAGCGGTGTCTCCGGCCTCCTGGAGAATCATCTCCTCCGCCCGATCCGTCACGAACAGGCGGAAATCATCCATTCCCGGATTGAAAATCGCCAGCGCGATCACCGCCAGAATCGCAACCACAACTCCCGTGCGCATAAGCAAGGTTGAACTGGAAAAAGCAGAACGCGGCCGGGGTCGTGTGCAGACGAGCCGCGCGCGTGGATCTGCACGAATTATCAAGGACCTTCTACGGGTGTGTTAAAGAACCGACCGCAAAGGGCCGGCGGAGAAATTGTGCAGATCAAGGCGCGCGACAAGCCGAGAGACGAGCCCATAGGGCGACCCATGGAGCGCAGCGGAATAATGAGGCGTACTTCCTTAGGGTACTGAGAACGTACGCCGCAGTGATCGGCGCGGAGTGCAACGCGGACATGCGCA
>CAZXHQ010000709.1:0-1750 GCA_964640145.1 uncultured Rhodothermales bacterium
CTCTGCATCGAGTGCAAGGCATGCAAGGCCGAGTGCCCGTCGAACGTCGACATGGCAAAAATCAAATTCGAATTTCTCGCCCAGTACCACGAGGCGAACGGCGTGCCGCTCCGCGCGCGGGTCTTCGGGGACGTGGCGCAGCAAAGCCGGCTGGCAAGTGGACGGCCGGCCCCCGCGATCAATGCCTTCATGCGTTCGGCCCCGGTACGCTTGCTGATGGAGAAGGGACTCGGCATCTCGCGCAAGCGGCCCCTTCCATCGTTCGCGCGCGAGCCGTTCACCGACTGGTTCGCACGTCGCGGCCGCTCGTCGAATGGAGCGACGCCGTCCAGGCGGGTGGTCCTGTTCAACGACACGTTCAATACCTACAACCACCCCGAGGTGTCCATCGCCGCGACGGAAGTGCTGGAAGCGGCCGGCTTTGAGGTCGTCCTTCCGGGACATTTCTGCTGCGGGCGCCCGATGATCTCAAAGGGGCTCGTGGAGGAAGCGCGCGCGGCGGCGGAGGACACCGTCGCGCATCTGCACGCCTTCGCGGAGGAGGGACTGCCGATCGTAGGGCTGGAGCCGAGCTGTCTGCTCTCGCTGCGCGACGAATACGGCTATCTGCTTCCGGACGACGGCCGGGTCTCCCGCATCGCGGATCGCGCCGTCCTTTTCGAGGAATTTATCAGCTCGTTGGCCGAGGAAGGTCGTCTGGATCTCACCTTTACGGACGCGCCTCGACGGGTTCTGCTCCACGGCCACTGTCATCAGAAAGCGCTGGCCGGGACGAAATCCAGCCACCGCATGCTCTCGCTGCCGCCGAATTACGTGGTCGAAGAAGTGG
This sequence comes from uncultured Rhodothermales bacterium, assembly GCA_964640145.1. Taxonomy (GTDB): domain Bacteria; phylum Bacteroidota; class Rhodothermia; order Rhodothermales; family VXPQ01; genus CAZXHQ01. The sequence continues at coordinate 830 of CAZXHQ010000709.1, forward strand.
ATTCGGGATGCTGCGGCATGGCCGGCTCCTTCGGATATGAGGCCGAGCATTACGACCTCTCCGTCCGGATGGCCGAGCGGCGTCTGCTGCCGGCCGTACGGGCGTCCGATGCGGACGTGCTGATCGCCGCGGCCGGCACGAGCTGCCGAGCACAGATCCAGCACGGTACGGGCCGGTCGGCTCTTCATCCGGCCGAGATCCTGAGAGAGGCGATCGTCGCTGCCCGCCCGACGCCCCGCGATCTCATCGAGACCGGCGAACATCCGTTATGAACCGATCGATTCTTTGCACGTGTCTCCTTGCCGGATGGATAGCGGCCGGCTGCACGTCGCCGGCCGAGGAGGGTCGGACCGTTCCCGTCTGGGGGCTGTGGGAAACCTCCTTCACCGTCCAATCGCAGATCGACGATCCCGACGACCTGCAGCTGGTCCTCCATCTCACCTCTCCGGGCGGGCAGAGCCGGACCGTCGACGGCTTCTGGGCGGGCGGCGGGACGTGGAGGGTCCGCTTCATGCCCGCCGAGGCCGGCACGTGGCGGTACCGGTCCGAAAGCTCCCCGCAGGTCGAGGGGCTGCACGAGCGGCAAGGCCGGTTCGAGGCGGCGGCGGCTTCAGAACCCGCGAACCGTTTTCTGGAGCACGGCAAGATCGTCGCCTCCGCGAACCGGCGATATCTGGCGCACGCCGACGGCACCCCGTTCTTCTGGCTGGGCGACACGGCGTGGAACGGCGCCCTCAGATCGACCGACGAGGCCTGGGATACGTACCTGGAGGATCGGACGGCAAAGGGATTCACGGCCATCCAGTTCGTAACGACCCAGTGGCGGGCTGCCGACGGTAACGCGGAAGGGGAGGTAGCCTACACCGGATACGAGGATATCCGGATCAACCCTGAATTCTTCGACCGCATCGACGACCGCAT
>CAZXHQ010000710.1:0-1743 GCA_964640145.1 uncultured Rhodothermales bacterium
ACCGGTCTGATTTTGGCTGGCGGAGGCAGCCGCCGGTTCGGGACGGACAAGTCAACATACGTGCTCGAGGGCCGTCGCATGATCGATCACGTCGTCGCGGTCGTCACTCCGTTCGTTAGGGAACTGCTGATTAGCGTGAGCGATCGTTCCCATGCGCCGCCGGACCTGCCCGGCACGCTCGTTGCCGACCGCGTTCGAGGCCTGGGTCCGCTGAGTGGACTGCAGGCCGGCCTCGCTGCCGCAAAGACGCCGTGGCTTCTGGCGGCGCCTTGCGACATGCCTTTCCTGACGTACGAGGCGCTGGAGAGGCTTCTTCGGCGCTGCAGCCCCGGCGTCCAGGCGGTGGTCGCCGTCAGCGGCGACGTACGCCGCCATCCTCTCTGTGCCTGCTACCACCGGTCGGTCCGCGATATCGTCGACGATCAGCTCGCGTCGGTGGACCGTTCCATGCACGCCTTTCTCGAGCGTCTCGACGTCATCGAAGTATCGCTTCCCGCATCGGTCGTTCGCAACGTAAACACGCCGGGCGATCTGCCCTAGAGCGAGGGACATATCATCCCGGGTCGCAGCCAATCCGTTTCGCTAAACCCAGTGATATGAACACGTTTATGCCGGACAGAAACCGCGGAGCGCTGGAACTTCGGTCTATCGCGACGAGGACGTGAAGACGTCCGGCACGGCGACGTCGTTCGGCATGTGATAGGGGAGGATGCGCACGCTGTCGCCGGACGCATTGGAGAAGTAGAGGCGGGATGCCGAGAGCGTGTCCGGATTTCCGTCCGCCCACAACACGTGGAAAGATGGGTGGGCGTGAGCGGGTCGCCGGGCGTAATTGTGATTTCGCGGGCTGCCGGCCGTAAGCGCACGCTGTTTCCTCCATACGCCGCCGGAGCTCGTCCACATCTCCATCTCCCCGCCGGCGCCCCAGTACTGCGGTCCGGCTCCCGTCGGGGCCACCAGGCGCCAGGTTCCGTCGGCATCCACGGATAGCGCCCCCGTATCGTAGTTATGGAGGGCCGGAGCGACCTCATGGAAGCGCCAGCGCCGGCCCGTCCAATGGGCGATCGTCCAGGTGCGCGGTGCTCCGGCCGGACCGGGACGGTGGTCGCCGCTCGTCACGTAGAGAATGAGCGGAAAGCCGCGAGCATCGAACGCCACGTCCTTCAGGTAGACGAGACGGCCCTCCGATCTATAGTCCCGGACGAGCGGGGAGGAGTCCAGCGCCGCGGTGGGCGTCGCGACGCGCGCCCCGTCGACGGTCGTCCAGGTCCGCCCGCCGTCGTTCGTCATGACGAAATACAGGTTGCTCCGCTCGTCGACGTTCCATTCGGGGACGTGCACATTGAAGGCCGTTGCCACGACGTCTTCATGCGCGGCGCTCACCTGGTAATGACCGCCTTCCGCGAGCTTGCTCACCTCGCTCCACGTGCGGCCGTCCCGGCTCCTGACCCAGTAGAGCTCGCGGCCGTACGTGTACCGGGTGAATAGCAGGAGCATGCCGTCATCCTGCCACCAGGGCTGCGGATAGGCGAATTCCTCTTCGCGAATGCGTTCGAAGGCGTCGATGTCGTACGGGCGAACGCTCCGGTACACGAACCCCGGACGGCTCCGGCCGCGGCCGCTGACGAACACCCAGAGATGGCCTGCCGGATCGATGCTCAGAGACGGATTGTCATGCGGATCGTCGATCCCGGTCTTCGTATGCACGACGGCCGGCCGCGGTACGACGCCGCGGCCGTGATC
>CAZXHQ010000711.1:0-1742 GCA_964640145.1 uncultured Rhodothermales bacterium
AGCTTACAAAGACGTCGCAGACTTCGTGAAACAAGCCCGAGGCAACGGATTGCAAGCACGTGATACTCGACGCGAGAACCAACAGGAGTATATACGAGATGGAAACGGTGAATGGAGAACGCGACGCTCGCGCCCTTCGCGGGTATCAGGACGATCTGGAAGCCAATATCGAGCAGGTCCTCCTGGAATACGAACGCCATCACAAAGGGCCGGTCGAACTCGATCTGAGTTTCTTTGAAGGCGAAGGGGGCGCAGAGGTCGACGAGCAGCTGCGGTCCCGTATACAGAGCATGGTGGATGCATTCGAGCGCAAACCGCTCGTTAGGCAGTCGGGCGTGGCCATCCATAAGGTCACGGCAATGGATTCCGACGAGGACGGCCGCATCGTGGTGCGCGTTCACTACGACTATGCGGAGAAGGAGTGACTGCAGCGGAAGAAACGGCGATGCCTTCTATTCGCGGGGAAGCAGGTCTTCCGGGGCCAGGAGGACGGCTACGACGAGGATGGCCATTAAGATGAGCCAGCCGGCGACGGCGTAGCGCGTCTTCTTTTTCGCTTCCTCCTCTTCGTACCACGTGGTCGGGCGTATGCCCTGCACGACGAATGTAATGACGGAGGCGAGATTGACCGACGCCATGTTGATTAGCAGGATGAGTGAGGCGTTGTAGGCCATCAGGACGTAGCCTGCTCCCAGCAGCATGCCGGCCGCCACCAGGGGCGGCAGGAGCGCGACCGCGACCATGACGCCGATGAGTGCCGTCGAGATGCCGCGCGTGACCGATAGCGCGCCGGCCACCCCAGCGGCCAGGGCGAGCACGACGGCGCCCAGATCGACCTGCGCTCGGGCGGCGATCTGCGACGTGGGCGTAAAATCCAGAGCCAGGCCGAGGGCGAATGAAAGTGCAAGCGATGCGACGAGTCCGACGACGTTGATGCGCAACGCGCGAACGAGCAGCGTCGTATCGCCCAGCGTAGTAGCGAGCGCCAGGGCGAGGTTCGGACCGATCAGCGGAGCGATCACCATCGCGCCGACGACGACGGCCACGTCGTCGCGAAGCATCCCGCCGGCCGCTACCACGGTGGAGAGCAGCACGAGGATGTAATAGACGGAGCTGCCCTTGACGGATTCGGCCACGTCTTCGTAGAGCTCCTCGCGGCTGATCCGCGGCGTCCGATCTTCCGCCTCCTCGGTTTTGACCGGCTCTTCCGACCCGTCCTCCGCTTCGCGGGGCAGCGTAGCTTCCACCGGCAGAAGAACGATGCGGTAATCGTCCGCGCCGCCGAGCTGCTCGCTGACGGCGTCGACGAATCTTTCCGTATGCTCGGTATTGATGAGCACGCGGACAAGGCGGCCCTCATCTTCGCATTGGAGAACCCATTCGTCGATCAGCGGATAGTCGTCCGTCCAGTCGCCCGGCCGGTCACGCCCTTCAGGCAAATATATGTCTACGAGGCGGAGCGCCATCTAGCATCCATTGCACGTTTGGTCGAATCGCAGCTTGGTACATCAACTCGCAAATAGGGTAACGTATGAGTGCCGCTGCACGGCGTTCCGCGTCGTTGCGCCTCCTCGCAACGCTATCACTGGCGCCCTTCGGGCTCGGGTCTCGCGGCGGAGGCACGCGCACCGACCCGCCAGTTCCGTGAGCGTACTTTCGAAATAGTGTACCAAGATACGGCCGGACGAGTGAAACCGGAGCGACGTGCGTTCAGCAACAGGGTTCGTGGATCGTTTCACCGT
>CAZXHQ010000712.1:0-1733 GCA_964640145.1 uncultured Rhodothermales bacterium
GGCCGGTGGGATGCCGACCGGCGGCCAGGTCACTGCGACCAGGGAGGCACCACGCGGTTCGAGCGCGCGTAGGCGATCTGCTGGCCGAGGTGCTCGTTCATGTGCGTGATGAGCTGCAGCAGCACGGCTCGCTTCGTGACCGTCCGTCCGTAGAGCTGGGTCGAGGCCTCGAAGTCGTCGGCCGGCATGGCTTGAACGGCAGCGCGGACGTGGTCAAGCGAGCGCAGCAGGTGCTCGACGACGGCGTCTTTGTCCTCGATGCTCTCGAAGGCGTCGACGTCGACGTCCGGCGGCGGCTCCACCCCGAGGCTCGTCTCCGGATAATAGTAATTGTACCGCGCGATGTGCATGTATGCGTCGGCGACCGACGAGACGCCTTCCATCGGGCGCCAGTCGTACGATTCGGCCGGCATGGTCTCCGCGAGGGCGGCCAGCTTACGGGCGGAAGCATTGAACTGGTCCAGAAACTCTTCTTTGAATCCGGCTTCCTGGGCCGAGGCGTTCGGCGCCGTAAACAGGAGTGCTGCGGTGAGAAGTAACGTACGCATAGCTCTGGCGTGAATGGTGAGCGGCATGGTCCGGCTGACAACCTTCCTCAAGGTCGGACACCGCCTGCCCGCAGTCAAACGCGGCGGCGCTTGGCGGTAGCCTAGACGAACACGACCGTCTTATTCTCGTGCACCAGCAGTCGGTCTTCGAGATGCCACCGCACCGCCCGCGCCAGCACGGTACGCTCGATATCGCGACCCAGGCGCTTCAGCTCCTCCGGACCCTGGCGGTGCGAGACGCGGATGACGTCCTGGTCGATGATGGGGCCCATGTCGAGCTCGTGCGTAACGTAATGCGCCGTCGCCCCGATCAGCTTCACCCCGCGCTCATAGGCCTGACGGTAGGGCCCCGCGCCCACGAAGGCCGGTAGAAACGAGTGGTGGATGTTGATAATCCGGTTGGGATAGCAGTTTACGAACGACTCGGAGAGGACCTGCATGTACCGGGCCAGAACGACGACCTCGATGTCGTCCCCCATCAGTTCCAGCATCGCGGCCTCCCCCTCCTCCTTCGCGCCTTTCTCCATCGGCACGAAGTGATAAGGGATGCCGAAGCGCGTCACGGCTTCTTCCAGATCCCGGTGGTTGCTGATGACCATGGCCACGTCGGTCGGCAGCTCCCCTCGTTCGACGCGCCAGAGCAGCTCCATGAGGACGTGATCGTATTTCGAAACCAGGATAGCCGTCTTCTTTACGTCCGCCCCATACGACAGCCGCCAATCCATCTCAAACCGAGACACCACCGCGTCGGCGAAGGATCGCTCCAGGACGGGGCGGGTCAGGTCCAGATGCGGGGTCTGAAACTCGAGGCGCATGAAGAAGACGCCTCCCTCGGGATCCGTAGAATGCTGGTCGAGGGCCGTGATGTTGGCCCCGTGGTTGTACAGGAAGTTCGAGACGGAGGCGACGATGCCGGGGCGATCCGGACACTGAATGAGCAGCCGGGCCGTCGTTTCCGGACGTGTCGTCATAAACGGGTCGTCATAAACGGGGCGTCATAAAAAATATCTCTGTGGATGTCGGCTGTCCGGCCGGCAGGTTCCATAGGTGCGCTTACCCGAGCCACTTCCGAAGCCGCCGACCGTAATCCGCCAGTTCATCGAGAAGGGCCAGCACATCGTCTGCTTCCCCATGCCGCGACCTGAGCTCCTCGATGGCGGCATCGTAAGCGTCCATCTTCGACGG
>CAZXHQ010000713.1:0-1729 GCA_964640145.1 uncultured Rhodothermales bacterium
CCCGCTGTGCCATTCGAGGCTGCCGTTCCGAACCTCCATCCAACCGCTCCTCTCTGTGTCTGATCAGAAAGTCATTTTCTCCATGGTCGGCGTGGGCAAAGTCTACAAGCCCAACCGCCAGGTTCTGCGCGACATCAACCTCTCGTTCTTCTACGGAGCCAAGATCGGCGTGCTGGGCCTCAACGGCGCCGGCAAGAGCACGCTGCTCCGCATCATCGCGGGCATCGACACGGACTATCTCGGCAACATTCAGACGGAGAAGGGGATCTCGTTCGGATACCTTTCGCAGGAGCCTGAGCTGGATCCCGCGAAGACGGTCCGCGAGGTCGTAGAGGAGGGCGCCGCCGAGACGGTCGCGCTGCTGAAGGCCTACGAAGAGGTGAGCGCCCGCTACGCCGAGCCGGAGGCGGATTACGAGGCCCTGGCCGAGGAGCAGGGCAAGCTGCAGGACAGGATCGACGCGGCCGGAGCGTGGGACCTGGACAGCCGCCTGGAGATGGCCATGGACGCCTTGCGCTGCCCGCCCGGCGAGACGCCTACCACCGTGCTTTCGGGCGGTGAGCGCCGGCGCGTCGCGCTGTGTCGTCTGCTCATTCAGCAGCCCGACGTGCTTCTGCTCGACGAGCCGACCAATCACCTCGACGCCGAATCGGTGGCGTGGCTCGAACAGCATCTCGACCGCTACGAAGGGACGGTCATCGCCGTGACGCACGACCGGTACTTTCTCGACAACGTGGCGGGATGGATCCTGGAGCTCGACCGCGGATACGGCATTCCGTTCAAGGGCAACTACTCTTCGTGGCTCGACCAGAAGAAGCGCCGTCTGGAGGTAGAGGAGAAGCAGGAATCGAAGCGGCAGCGCGCGCTCGCACGCGAGCTGGAGTGGGTGCGGCAGTCACCGAAGGGACGTCACGCGAAGAGCAAGGCACGCATCAAGTCCTACGAAGAGCTGCTCGCGAGCCGGCAGGAGAAGCGCATGGAGGAGATGGAGATCTTCATCCCTCCCGGACCGCGCCTCGGAGACGTGGTCATACAGGCCGACGCCGTCGCCAAGGCCTATGGCGATCGGCTCCTGTATGAGGACCTGAGTTTCGATCTTCCGCCGGGCGGCATCGTGGGCGTGATCGGCCCAAACGGCGCCGGAAAGACGACGTTATTCCGGATGATCACCGGTCGGGAGACACCCGACGAAGGAGACATCCGCATCGGAAGTACAGTCCAGCTCGGCTACATCGACCAGGACCGTCCGCTCGACGACCGGAAATCCGTCTGGGAAGAGATCAGCGACGGCGCGGAGTTCGTGAAGCTCGGCGCGCGGGAGGTAAACTCACGGGCCTACGTCGGCCGATTTAATTTCAGCGGAAGCGATCAGCAGAAGAAGACCAACGAGCTCTCCGGCGGCGAGCGCAACCGGGTTCATCTTGCCAAGATGCTGAAGGAGGGCGCCAACGTCCTCCTTCTCGACGAACCGACGAACGATCTCGACGTGAACACGCTTCGGGCGCTGGAGGAAGCTCTGCTTGCCTTCGCCGGGTGCGCGGTCGTCATCTCGCACGACCGCTGGTTCCTGGATCGCATCGCGACGCACATCCTCGCTTTCGAAGGAGACAGTCAGGCCAGGTGGTTCGACGGCAACTACTCGCAGTACGAGGAAGACCGCAGGGCGCGCCTAGGTCGCGACGCCGATCAGCCCCACCGGGTCAAGTACAAGCGGCTCGTGCGCAGCTAG
>CAZXHQ010000714.1:0-1728 GCA_964640145.1 uncultured Rhodothermales bacterium
ATGCGGCCTCGAAAGCGTCCGTCGTCCGCAGCTTCGAGCGGGATGCGCGAGCCGTCGTCCAGCACGAGCTCCCCCTCGACGGCGTCTCCGGCAGTGGCTACGTCGATGGTCACCGTCGACCCGCGAAGTCCGAAGATGTCACCGGTTCCCTGTTCCGTTCGCGGGGCGCGGGCGGTATACTCCGGATAGATATAGGTGAGATCGATCGTGCTTACGGCCGGGAAGGTATAGAGCGAGACCTGGAACACGTCGGACCGTCGCTGGTCGTGTTCGACGAAATACTCGATCGGTTCCTGCACGGCGAGAAATTCGTGAAGATAGTCCGGACGGCCGATCGCCGGCTGCATGGGCTCCTTTCTCCACTCCCCGTCCGGCGCCCGGTAATTGATCACCACCTCACGGTCGGTTTCTTCCCGCAACGAGACGACGACCTCCTGTGAGGCACCCTTCTCGATCTCGACGTTGCCGGGATCGACGGTCATGAACGGCTGGGCGGCGGGCACAAGGCCGTCGAGTCCGTCCGCCGCGACCGAGAAACGCAGGTCGTCGAGGCTGGTGTAGCCGAGGATGAGAAAGAGAACGAGTCCGGCCGCGCTCGCGCCGGCCAGCAGGCGCTCACGATGACGGTCGACGACCGTCGTCATCGGAACCGTGCGGGCGCGCGCGGCGGCATCGTCGATCAGGCGATCCACGAGCACGCCGTGGGCCCGGCGTGCCGCTTTCGGGTCCTCGATCTCGACGGCGCTGTTGAGGCGGTCCTCCAGCTCGGGGACCCGTTCTTCGATGAGCATGGCGATCTGCCGGTCCGGAACCCGCTGAAGCGCAGGCCGGATGACGTACTGAACGGCAAAACCGGCCACGACGAGTCCGCCGACCACGGCAAGCCCGAGTAGGGCTGCCGAAGGGAGGTCGAACGCCCGGTGGAGAACCAGCACGCCGATGCCCCACGCGGCCAGCACGCCGACCGTCACGGCAGTCCCCTGAAGCAAAGCGCGCCGTCGCCAGCGTGATCGAACGTCACGAACCAGCTCGCGAACACGAATTTGACTATTTGACATGATGGCTCCTCTTCCCTTCTTCTAGTCCAATGAGGCGCGCTGTGCCCGGAGTGGCGGGCCCGTCGTTTCCTTCTTGCGGGTCTTCCTGTTGGCGAAGTACGTTTCGGTCATAAAGAGGACGAGCACGGCAAGGAGCAGCACGCGCCACAGCTTCTGGCTTTTCTCGTCGTTTTCGATGGCGGCGGCCGCTGCCTCTTGCGGCGTCGAGGCCACGTCTTCCGACGGCGGGGCCACGGCTGCGTAGGCCTCCTCCGCGTCGCGGCGTCTCAGATCGGACTCGGCCGGATCCACATTGACGGAAAAGTACCTGGTGCCCGATCCGGTCGCGGCCGCATAGTGGCCGGGCACGTCGGTTTGCTGAAAATAGCCCCGTCCCTCCTCGTCCAGGGTCACCCGATAGAGCCGGTCGCCGGGCGCGCGCACTTCCACCGTCTCCGAGGGCGTCCCTGTCAACGCGACGACGTCCCCAATGAATAAGGCGTCCTCGTCGCTCGATGCGCCGATCCCGTAGCGAGCGAGCTGGTACAGCAGCGGCACGTACATCTCATCGAGCGGCAGGTCGGTCCACCCCGCGTTCAGCGTCGATGCATAGAACAGCACGCGACCTCCTCCGATGCTGCGTTCCGCCAGAAACACGTCGCCGCTGTCGAACCGGCCGAGCACGGTCGTA
>CAZXHQ010000715.1:0-1727 GCA_964640145.1 uncultured Rhodothermales bacterium
CGGTCGCCTGCCGATCACCGTCGAGCCCTTCACCTTCGGGGACGGGATGGACTGGGTTGGCCGGGAGCCTGCCGAATGAACGTAGAGAGCGTGCCGTTCAGGCGGGCGGGTCGAGAGATGGACTGGGCGCCTACCTAATGAACCGCTCGAAGAACTCGTAGATGCGGAGCATGCGGTCCAAGCGTTGTTTCGGATCCCCGGTGCGTGAGAGATCATGTCCGGCATCGGGATAGCGCACGTACTCGACGGGACGGCCGAGAATTTTGAGGCTCTTGTAGAGGATTTCGCTCTGCGCGACGCCCGTACGGAGGTCGTTGTCGGCGTGCATGATGAGGAGCGGCGTTCTGATCTGCTCCACGTACGAAAGCGGCGAGCTGCGCGCGAGCACCTCGGCCGGCGCTTCGATCCGTGCGGCCGTCTCCGTGGTGTCAGCCTCCGTGGTGTCGGCCTCCTCCCACGGGTAGCCCCCGAAATGGGTCGACACGAGGCGCCACGCGTTGCCCTCTCCCAGAAACACGCCGAGGTCGTACACGCCGCGCTGGGCGACGGCGGCGCGGAACCGGTCGTCGTGCGCGGCGATCCAGGCCGTCAGGTACCCGGCGTACGAGCCGCCCGTCATCACCTGCCGCGTCGAATCGACCCACGGCAGGTCGTCCGCTTCATCCGCGGCGGCCAGGACATCGCCCATCGGGCCCGCCCCCCAGTCCCGATAATTAGCCCGCTGAAAGTCGTAGCCGTAACCCCCGGATCCCCGTGGATTGGCGAACACGATGCCGTAGCCCTGGGAAGCGAAGAACTGGAGCTCGTGCCACATCGTGGCCTCTCCGGGTCCCCACATGGCCCCGGGGCCTCCGTGGATCTGCAGCAGCAGCGGGTACTGCCGATCCGCATCGAAAAACGCAGGCCGCATCACCCAGTATTCTATCCGGAGGGTGTCGCGCGTGAGGACGCGCCGCTCCGGGAAGCTGAGGCGTTTCGACTGGATCCACTCGGCGTTGTGGTTCGTCAGGCGCCGCTCGTTGTCCAGGGAAAGGTTGGCGGCATACAGCTCGTACGGATTGGCCACTTCCGTGGCGGCAAAGAAAACCGTGGAACGCCCGACGTCGAAGCTACGAATGCCCCGCTCGAACGAAGAGAGCCGCTCGATCTCCACGGCCGGACGGGGCGAGACGACGGCGTCGTCGGGGGCGTCCGCCCCGCCGAGTTCGTCGGAGGTCGTATCGGCCTCCGCCACGGCACCGTCTTCCTCAGAGGTCGTATCGGCCTCCACCAAGTCGCCGTCCTCTTCCGAGGCGGCATCGGCCTCGTCGGGCGCTTCCTCGTCCGAGGTCGGCGTGGCCGCATCCGCCAGGGTATCCGCTTCGGTCGTGTCGGAACCCTCGAAAGGGTGCATGCGGTAGAGCGGAACGCCGCCGCTGGACGCCGCAGTGAAGTAGACGAACCATCCGTCCGGAGACCAGACGGGTGCGGAGACGGATCGGTCCAGCGAATCGGTCAGGAGCCGTGCCGTTGCGGGATCATCGACCTCGAAGATGCCGAGCTTCGTCTGGGCGTAACCCCGGTCGGACGTGTCGCGGGCGGTAAAGGCGACCACCCGGCCAGCGGGCGACACGGCGGGGTCGTCGAGCGCGAGGCCGGGCAGCTCGAGCAGCGGGTCGATGCGCCCGCCGTCGGATGCGACGAGGTACAGGTTCCGGCCGTGCGTTCTGTCGGGATGGACGGTCCCG
>CAZXHQ010000716.1:0-1723 GCA_964640145.1 uncultured Rhodothermales bacterium
AGAGACGCCATAGGTCGCGAATTCGGTTGGAGGGTTGAAGGTTGAAGGTTGAAGGTTGCTCGTTCTTTATTGATATGCCTGATTCAACCTTCGACGTTCAACCGACGTATATCAGGCAGGCAGCTGGCAGCAATAGGCCCGGCGCTGGGCTACCGGGGTATGGACGAAAGAAACGTGCGCACGTTCGTTTCTCGAGAGTTCTATCGAGTTAGCGAAACCGGTCCTTCGAACAAACCCCCTACCGACGAACTGCCAGCGGGAGCTAAGACGATATATCCATCGGCAAGTACACCGGCGCCGGAGTGCCGCGGCATCGCGCTCCGCGTCGTTCCGCTCTCTTAGATGAACACGATCGAAAGGGCGATGGAGACGACCTCCTTGATCTGCACCACATCGCCAATGTCACGGTCGTAGAGGGCGGTCACTTCGAAATCGGCACTAAGCCACGCATTGATCTGCAAGATGACCTGGTTCTCCCAGAGCACGTCCGGCAGCTCTTCTTGATTGAAGGCCGCGAAGAGGCCCAGCGACGACTTCACGTGAACGTTGTCGAAGACCTCTCGATCCAGTTCCGTCTGAGATTCGACGCCGAGCTGAAAACGGACGGCTTCGGCGGCCTCGTGCCCGTAGAGCATGCGGAGCCGCTCGATGAGGACGACCGTCTCTTTGGCCGCCATGCCGACTCGCTGCCTGAAGCCCACCGAAGAATTATTATATGCAAAGCCGAGCGACTGCGTGAACGTCGCCGGGGAGAAGACGTCGGAGACCTTTACCGGCAGGTCCTGGCCGTCATCGAGCGGGTTCCGGTCATAGTTGAACCCGGGGGCAAACTGCGTACGGAGGCCCGCCGCGGCCGTTGGGCTGAAAATATTGAATGCGGAATCGCCCCTGTAGCTGACCTGCCCTTTGATCCGGAGGATGTCTTCCGCCTTTCGCACGGCCAGCGTATCCTGCTTAACGATGCCGATCGCCATCCTCGTTTCATACGCCTGGAGCCAGCTCTCCGACCGGCGGTTAAACGTGCCGTCAAGCTGGCTCGTGCCGGCGAGCGTGTTGATGCCCCCCTCCGTCCAGTTCCGGTAGCCCGCCTGCGAGCCGCTCAGCCTGGCGGCGAGGTTCGTCTCCCACACCGGATACACGACCGTGTCCGCCTCCGCCTCTTCCTCCTGGGCGGTCGCCGCCTGCACGAACAGCATGGTGAAGCCAGTCAGTACGAGCAGCCGCAGGGACCCCGAGATGATGTTCATGTGCCGCACGGCGTCGTTGTACCGGACGTACCGAGGAGTTGAAGGTTGAAGGTGTAACGTTTCTCGTTCGTGATCGATATGCCCCGTTCGAAAGCGACGCGCACCGACCCTTCTGGCACGGTACCGTATCTACGATTGATGTACACGAGTTAGAGGGATGACTTCACATACGAAAGGCTACGCCGGAAACAGCATAGCCCTTCATACAATCTTTCGTGATGCGGCCCGGTGACGTCCATCTCCGCCGCGGCCCGCACCTGCCCTACATCGCGTTTTTCTTTTCCTGGATCTCAACGCGAATGTCCTGCGCCTTACGCTTCAACTCCTGCATCCCTTTGCGCACGCGCGTGCCGGCGGCTTTGTTGCCTTTCTGATAGAACTTCGTAAAGTCCTCTTCCAAACTCTCTACAAATCCTTTCAGGTCGTCGAATCGGCTCATTGAAATACCTCCAGTGTCTATTGAAATGCGGGGACGC
>CAZXHQ010000717.1:0-1715 GCA_964640145.1 uncultured Rhodothermales bacterium
GACCCGGGTAAAAGCGCTTTTCCGCGCGAGAGGACGCCATGAAGCGTCGGTGAAGGGTATGGCCACCGCGTTTCGGAGGAAGTCTCCCGTGAAGAAGTCATGAAATAGAGCCCTTTGGAGATAGGCGAAGGGTGCCGGGAGGACAACCGTCTAAGGAATTAGTCGACGATTGCCTAAAAAGAGACGGCTCGATGAGAGGATCGATTAAGTACCTTAAGTGTAAGCGCTACCGGTACGTCAGGCTTTTCGGAAGGAGGCTTGATTAATTGCTCGATCTATCTCTTGACGAGCGCGTTAGGAATACCGTTCTTGAACAAACTGGACGCAGGGGCACCCCTCGCCGGCACACCACCGTATTGGACTTTATGCCGTTCCCGCAACCACATATCGCAGTTAGCGCCCCCGTGGCGCGCGCCGAAGAGCGGGCGGGTATGGCCCCGCGAGTCCTCGCAGGGATTGACCTCGACCTTACCGGGCGACTTCTAGCGGTCGCCCTTCTTATTAGCCTTATTATTATTACGGGCTAATCCCTGACGGTCAATCCCTTAGCATTTCTCCAGGCATGCATGCAGGCATCAGAAGGACGTTGAGGGATGGACCCTCAGACGACGCCCGCGATGCCGATGCACCATCCAAGTAGCACCTTGCCGGATATCCGGGGACGGGGATCTTCAACGTCCCGTCGCCGCGTTCGAGCACGGCCTCCCGTCGAGCGGACAGGGAGAGCGGCACCGCGCGGGCGTCCACCGCGCACGACCGACCACAAAAGAAGCATCCACGCCAGGATCAGGCCAGTTGTATGAAACAGGATCAGACCACGCAGACCGAGTCCATGCCGGAGACCAGAGGAGATGGTATGTCGCAGTCCGAGCCGTCCGTCAACGGCACCAAGCGGATGAGCGGAGCCGAAATCTTTTTACGCGCGCTCGACGCCGAAGGGGTCGACACGGTGTTCGGACATCCGGGCGGGGCCGTCATTAAGATTTATGACGAAATGGCTCGCATCCAGCCCAAGTTCAAGCACGTGCTCGTGCGGCACGAGCAGGGAGGGACGCACGCCGCCGAAGGGTATGCCAAGGCGACCGGCAAGGTCGGCACGGTACTCGTCACGAGCGGCCCCGGAGCCACGAACACGGTCACCGGGATTGCCGATGCGTACATGGATTCGGTGCCCATCGTCGTCTTCACCGGGCAGGTGCCCACGCATCTTATCGGCAACGACGCCTTTCAGGAGTGCGACACGATCGGCATCACGCGCAGCATCACGAAGCACAGCTTTCTCGTGCGCGACGTAAAGAACCTGGCGAAGACCGTCAAGCAGGCCTACCACATCGCCCGCACGGGGCGGCCGGGACCCGTCGTCGTCGATCTGCCGAAGGACGTGCTGCTGGCCGAGACGGAGTTCGAGTATCCGCAGGAGGTGGAGCTTCGCGGGTACAACTTTATCGCGCGCGGCGACGAAAACAAGATCCGGCGCGCCGCGAGCATGATCGCGCAGGCCAGAAAGCCCCTCCTGTACGTCGGCGGGGGCACCATCGGTGCCGATGCCGCAGAGATTCTGACGGAGATCGCCCGAAAGGCGCGCATCCCCGTCACCACCACGCTGCACGGGCTGGGCGCCTTTCCGGAAGACGACGAGCTCTCGCTCGGCATGCTGGGCATGCACGGCACCTGGTATGCCAACATGGCGGTCCAGAACGCCGACCTGCTCATCG
>CAZXHQ010000718.1:0-1708 GCA_964640145.1 uncultured Rhodothermales bacterium
TGCCGCTTCCCAAGGCAAATGACCGGCGTCATTTACGGGAGGATGTGGAGGTCTTCGACTTCGAGATCAGGAATGAGCATATGCACGAGCTGGGTGCCCTGAACGAGCATTACTCGGCATTGACGACGCTTCAGTACCTCTGAGATCCGTTGAATCATTTTACGGAGCATGATTTCCCATGAGCCGCGTGGTCCCTTTCGACGTCAACGATACCCTGCTCGACACAGGTGCCCTGGACGAGCTGTTCTCCGACCTCTTCGGCACCGTGGACGCTCCCGTCCAGTGGTTCCAGTACCTGAAGGAGTTTTTTCGTCGTGAACGGTAAAATCGAGTTATGATCGCGCACCGGTCGCGTGCGCGAAGGCTTCCCCTGCCTCCGGAACCGTAAGTGCGAAAATTGCCGCATTCGCCGGCGCGCCGACAGTACAGTAACCGCACCATGCCTTCTCCTTCGTCGGCATCTGATAGAAGTACCACACCCCCGCGACCATGATATATGGCCGCCGTGGCGGCAGCGGAGAGCGGCAACCAGGGGAACCGCCGAGCACGTCGGGCGGCGCCATAAGCGGCCAGCGGTAGATTGAGGGCGAAGCTCGCCAGGGAAACGGGACCGTCCGGCCCGCGCGACGCAAACGCGGTCCACCCGAGATTCACTTTATCGGAGTTCAAGCCCCGGATGGGCCCCGCCGCCGAGCCGGCTCGGGGCCTTTCTTCTTGATGAGGATGACGCAGCGCGCACCCGATATCCGAGATCATAGCAGCCGCTGCGCCTCGAGCCGACGCAACGCGCGCGAAACGACGTGCAGTGCGTCGCGGCTGCCGTTCTCTTCGCCCTTCTCAAAGTCACCTTCGTCCTGTGCCATCTGATTGGTCACGTGCGCAAAGCATACAACCATCTTGTCCCTTGACTCCGCAAACGCGTACAGGGCAGCCGCCTCCATCTCCACGGCAAGCACGCCCGCGGACTCGGCCGCATCGATGGCAGGTCGGGTCTCGCGGAACGGCGCGTCCGTCGTCCAGCTGGTTCCGACATACACGGGCACGCCCGCATCCTCGAAGGCGCCGGCCAGGGACGCTCCCAGGCGGGGCGCCAGGTGCGCGTAATCTGACGCCGGGAGGTAATGATAGCTCGTGCCCTCATCCCGAAGTGCCTTCTCGATGAGCACGAAGTAGGGGGGTTCGCTTTTTGGAATGATCTGGCCGGACGAGGTCATGCTGACGAGCAGGCGGCAGCCGGACGCAAGCAATTCTTCGGCCACGAGGACCGCAAACGACGCCCCCACGGCGCATCCGACGATGCCTACGGCGTGACCGTCAAGCTCGAATTCGTACAGATCCGTATGATAGCATGCCCAGTACTCGCTCTTTTCAGCCTTCCCCGACCGACGAAGCATGCGCAGGATGTCTCCGTCCGGATCGAGCAAACAGACATACGGCACGCTGCCCTGGACTATCCCTTTTTGTCGTCTCGCCTCACGGAGCAGATTCTCAGGTGTAAAAACGGACGGCGCGTCATGCTCCTTGTTCTGCAGGATCGGTGGCAGCTTCATGGTTGCCCTGGCTGATGCGACTCTATACGATTCGATGACGGTCCGCGCTCGAGAAGCGGATGGATCATTCTCGTCGGCATATCGATCAAAAACGCCGTCGTTGTACGTCAATGTGCGACTCTGAGGTGCCGCAGCGCGGTCGGTCCGGAGAAATAGTA
>CAZXHQ010000719.1:0-1689 GCA_964640145.1 uncultured Rhodothermales bacterium
ACGGCGTTCGGCTCGTCACCGGTCGCATCGATCCCACGTCCATGGACATGCTGCACCACCTCGGAGCAACGCTGCGCGATCGTCTCGGCGCGGAGGCCGTCGCCATCCTCGGCACGGTCGATCCGGAAGGGGAGAAGGTATACATGGTCGCGGGCGTCGCCGACGACCTGGTGACGTCGAAGGGCGTGAAGGCCGGCGATCTGGTCGGACGGCTAGCCCGCATCGTCGGCGGCGGTGGCGGTGGCCGTCCTACGCTGGCAACGGCGGGGGGCCGCCGGCCCGAGAAGCTCGACGAGGCGCTGGCCTCCGCCGAGGGCGTGCTGCGCGAATTGCTCGGTTGAAGGACGGCCTACCCCTCCGACCTCGCGTGCAAGGGTCGTTGCGGGCGCCCGGTCGTTCATGATGCTGCGAGCAGGTCCTCCACGATGCCGAAGAGAAACTCGCTGAACGTTCGCGGAAAGGTCTTGCCGCGCGTTTCCCAATCCACCAGGAACGGATTCAGCACGTAGAGACGAAGCAGGATGAGTCCGTCCTCGGTTTCGTCCATCTTCACGTCCGAATCCTCCAGTACGGACGCGACGAGATCACCGTACGCCTTGATGTCCAGCCGAGTCCTTGAGATCAGGAATTCGTAGCGCGCGGCGTCCTCTTCTTCTTCTTCTACCGTCATGCGCCGCCACGCCGAAATCGTAAAACGATTGAGCTCGGTGAGAGAGAGCGCTCGGTCCTTCGGCACGAGCGCGAAGCAGTATCCGACCGTGTCCGGCCGGGCGAGCGGGCGCAGGATAACGGGCGAGTCGGGCCCGTCGAAGCGCTGTTCGAGCGCGGCGACGATGTTCCTCGTCGCAACGAGGCAGTCCGTCATAAGCTGGCCGTGGCCTTCCGGCGTAAGAGGCACCGCTGCTTGAGAGAGATAACAGCTCACCGCGGCTGCTCCGGGCCGCGATCCCTCCAGCGTCCACTTGCCGAGGAAGCCGCCGAACCCCGTCTCGTCGTCCCCGGAGAGGTACGGGGCCTCGAAGCCGATGAAGTCGCGGACCCGGTAATCGCGGAAGAGGGCCGCCCCGCTCGGATACGGGATATAGCCGCATTTGTGTGGATCGATCGTCACCGAGTCTGAAGCGGCCAGGGCCCGCAGGGCGGCATAGACGTGGTCGGAGAGGGGCGAATTTCGGGGCCGGGTTCGGTCCGCCTCGTTCCCGACCAGGCCACCGGGAGGCGAATCATCCGGGGCGGCTGCTTCGGACCATGTACGCTTCGGACGCGCCTGCTCGGGCGGGGAACGCGAGAGCATGGATGCGAAGAATCCGCCCATGGCGGCGTCGACGTGATGCCAGAATGCGACGTTCTCTCCGGCGAGCTCTCCGCGAAGCGCTTCGACCTCGTGCACGGGATCGACGGCGCCCTCCTCGGTCGTGCCGCACGTGGTGACCGCGGCGAGCAGCGGACGTTCGTCGGCGGCCGCTTCGCGCAGATGATCCGCCAGTGCGGCGACGTTCATGCGGATGGAAGCATCGACGGAGATGCGGACGAGGCCGTCCATCCCGAGGCCGACGAGGTCGGCGGCCTTATCCCAGCAGTAATGACCCGCCTGCGAGATGAACGCCGTCGGCGGCTTGCAGGGGTCACCCGGATAGGCGGCGTTGTACTCGGATAGGAATCGGGCCATGCCGAGCGTTCGAATGTCCG
>CAZXHQ010000720.1:0-1689 GCA_964640145.1 uncultured Rhodothermales bacterium
TACGGCCGCCGACGCGGCGTATCGAATCGAGATGCTGGAGGCGCCGGCGTGGATAGGCGAGGTGGCGCCGGCGACGGGCCGCGCGACCGCCGGAGGGGAAGCGATCCGCGTCGCGGTCGACGCGTCGGGACTCGAGGCCGGCACGTATACAGGCCGCGTAAAGGCCGGCGCATCGGGCGCTTCCGAGGCCTATTTGGACGTGAGCTTGACCGTCGTGGCCAGCCCGGTCTCCGTGGACTCCGAGGACGTGTTCCCCTCCCTCACGGTGCAGCCCGCCTTTCCGAACCCTTTCGAGTCGGAGACGGTGCTTCAATTTCAAACGACTAGGAGCGAATCCGTCCGCGCGACGCTGTATTCCGCTCTCGGACAGGAAGTAGGCGTGCTCTACGAGGCGACGCCGCGGCCAAATATTCCGCAGTCGATCCGCATATCCGCGCTCGACTTACCGAGCGGTCTCTACCTGGTGAGGATCGAAACCGCCACCTCCCGATTTTCCGCCCCTCTGGTCTTGGCACGATAAAAGGCGAGGGACCGCCGTGCCTTCACAGGTTTTTTACGAACGGCCGCTGCACGTCTCTGTTACTTTTCCGTCACGAAGACAAACGCAGGGTGTGCGCGAGCTCCGGCTCGGATTGGTATGCGATTCAGACCTGGCCGTTCGGTCGTATCCGCTGTCGGCACGCGTCCTCACCTCTGAAGGAAGGGTCTTCTCACCCTGGCTTTTTGCGCGTTCTGTGTAACGCGATTTACGGAGTGTTCAGCCTCTAGAGTCCATAGCTGCGTGTCGTTTGCAGCAGTTGGTACACTTTTGGCGAAGGGTCCGTGCGTTCACAGAAATGCACAGAAAAATTAGACCTCGTTGACTTGTAAAGCAGGTCTTACGCCCTTCCTTCCTGCTTCAACATTGCTGCTCCGTCACGGGCTGGCGCGGGAGACCGAGAGGCCTCCTGGCAAAAGCCGACGACATCCCCACGTGTCTGGAGACGGAGCCCTGTTGAGGCCATCCTCGGGAACCGCCGGCCTCGGGGGATCTGACGCTCCGCGCAGGAGACGCGATCCTCGTTCATGGACGTGCTCCTCGGAGGGTTGGGTCGTCATCGCTCTGCATGTCGTCGAGTGCCTGATCAACCCAACTTACAGCATCAGCATGGCAGCCAGGACACGTCACCCGGTAGATACTACCGCACCCACGACACCTTTTCTCTCTCCCTCACCCAACGAATGTAGTCTGATGAAGAATGCTCTCCTACTTCTAAGCGCGCTATTCATATTCGGCTCGTCGCCGGCCTTCGCGCAGATCCCTGCGGGACCCGACGCGAACCCCAATAAGCGCATGGACTGTTCCACCGCGGGCGACATCCGCGACGACGCAGGATCGTGCGTACCCATAGAGTCGTACCTCTCGACCGGCTCGAACACCGTCTATTGGGTCGACCAGCGATCGGGCGACAACTCCAATGCCGGCACGAAATCCGACCCCTGGAAGACGATCCAGCGTGCAAATAAGCGCGGCCAGCTCGCACCCGGAGACGCCGTGATCGTACGCGGCGGCACGTACCGCGAAGTCATCAGACCGACCGCCTCCGGGAAGAGCGGCGCGCGAATCACGTATTCCGCCTATCCCGGCGAAGACGTCGTCGTCTCGGGGGCTGTGCCCGCGAACGACGGGTGGACGCTGCACGACGGAAA
>CAZXHQ010000721.1:0-1687 GCA_964640145.1 uncultured Rhodothermales bacterium
CTGCCACCGCCTCCGAGGCGCCTTCCCACCGTCCTGACGTGCGTTCACGACGGCGCCAGCACGCTCTCGAGCGCTTCGAGCACGGCGTCGTGCAGATGACCGTTCGTGGCCGCGATGCCGACGTTGAGCTCGAGCCGCACCCCCCGGCTGAAATCGAGGGGCTTCCCGTTGAGATCGGTGACGCGTCCTCCCGCCTCTTCGATCACCAGCGCCCCGGAGGCGTGGTCCCAGATCTTCTCGACGTACCCCGTGTGCTTCGTCATCCGCAGATAGATCTCCGCATCTCCGCGGGCCACGATGCCGTACTTGGCCTGGCTGTCGATGCGGAAGGGCGCCTTGACGATGCCGAGATGCTCGGCGACGGCGGCGGCATCCGTATGCGAGCTGTGCGCGGATTCCACCGACTCGCAGAACCGCGCGCCGGAACCGCTCGTCACGTCGCTGACGCGCACCGGCTCCGCCGCGCCTCCATCCGTGAGCGAAAGGCAGTCCGTCCCCTCACCTCGATGCGCCGCAAATACGACGCCCTCCGTGTCGTCCCCGGCGCGGAGCTTCGGGCAGGCCAGCGCTGCCACCTCCACGCGGCCGTCCACGATGAGTGTGAGCGCCACGGCATACTGGTCTCCCCGAAGAAAACCTTTGGTCCCGTCGATCGGGTCGAGCGTCCAGAAGCGGTCCGCATACTTGGAGGCGTTCCCCCGATTGATCCACCGGCAGACCGCATCCCGATCGGCGCCGGGGACGATCCGGCCTACCTCGGCGACGACGTGCGCGAGCACGTCCCGGTTGGACGGCTCTTGAAGAGCATGGGCATCCTCTTCGGCAATAATGGGATCGTCGGGAAACGCCTCTTCCAAAGCCCGGCAGATCAACGCCTGGCTGCCGAAGTCGGCCACGGTAACCGGTGACCGGTCGTCCTTTTTCAGGGCGGTCGAATCGAGCTGGGACTGCACGGCACGGCAGACGCTTGCCGCGCTCCGTACCGCTTCGATCGCCGTTCTATATTCGATATCGTAGTGCATGGGGTAGATCTATTTTTGGAAATAAGGCCGTGCCGGCTCGGGTGACGCGGTACGGTCCAGGTCGTGACGGTGCTTCCATCGTCCGGTCGCTCGCTATCGTCGGGAGCGTCTTCATCGTCCGGCATATCGCTATGGTCCGACCGTGGCATCCGTGTCGAAACGCGGAACGCCGTTGAGAAATTCGTAGCGTCCCGAAGAGCGGTCGATCTGCCAGCAGTAATGGACGATCCCGTTGGTTGCCGCAAGATAGCGCGCATCCACGACGTGGTTGTAGCGGGATACCTGTTCGAAGGTGGCCTGACGGATGTCGACGTCGGGTGCCTTGCATTCGGCCAGCAGGAACGGGGCGCCCCGACGGTCGTGGACGACGATGTCGGCCCGTCTCGGCATCCGCTGGTAGGCAAAACCCATTTCGACCGCGATCAGAGAGGCCGGGTATCCGCAGTCCCGAATGAGATACTGCAGGAAATGCTGCCGCACCCACTCTTCCGGGGTGAGTCGGACATATTTGCTGCGGATCGGGTCGAAGACGGCCTCGCCCGCCTTGATCCGCAGCTCGTAGGCGGGAAGGTTCAGTACGGCAAGCCTTTCCGGGTCGGCCATCTCTAGACGCCTCCCGGACTCGCGGGGGCATCCCCGTAGCCGGTCAGTTCGACGAATCCGCT
>CAZXHQ010000722.1:0-1686 GCA_964640145.1 uncultured Rhodothermales bacterium
CGAGCGTCTTGCCATCGTAATAGGCCATCGCGATGTACATCCGTCCGTCCGGCGCTTCCCCGATGTCGTAGACGGTCGCGATGTTCGGGTGCTCGAGCTGGGCTGCGGCTCGGGCCTCCGCCGCGAGACGCGCCTTCGCCTCGTCGTCTTCGCTGAGGTGCCGCGGGAGCATCTTCAGCGCCACCGATCGGTTCAGCCGTTCGTCATAGGCCTTATAGACGACCCCCATGCCGCCCCGGCCGATTTCGTCCTGAATCAGATACGGACCGATCTGCTCGCTATTTCCGGACGTCGCCGGAGCGAACATCTGTACGGGATCGTCCAGCAGGCTCTCGGCCTCGTGCGCATCGAGGAGCGACCGCACTTCTTTCGCCACATGCGAATCCTCGCCGCAGCGTTCATGGACGAAGCGGCGACGCGCACCGGCGTCTTCGTACTCCAGCGCCTCCTCAAAGACCGTCCAGATCCGGTTCAGCGTATCCTCACTCATGCTTCGTAGCCAACGGGTACGGCTCGTCTTACCGCGTCACTGCAGCTCGTCGTTCTCGCTCTCGGGTGCGCCGCCAGGGACGTCATCTCGGCCGTCGTTTCGCGAGGCATCCCGAAGAATTTCTCGATTCAGCCAGGCGCGCGCGCGTCGCCAGTCCCGACTGACGGTGGCGTCCGATATATCCAGCGCGGCGGCCGTTTCCGCGATGGTGAGCCCGGCAAAGAAGCGGCACTCGATGACCCGAACGAGGCGCTCGTCGATTTCCTCGAGCCGCTGCATGGCCTGGTTCAGCGTCAAAAGGTCTTCGACGTGATCGTCGTCGGCCAGCACGACATCCTCGAACGGCACCTGCTTTCGATCGCCGCCGCGCTTCAGTGCGCGGCGCTTGACGGCGTAGTCGATTAGGATGTGCCGCATCGTCAGAGCGGCTGCGGCGAAGAAATGCCCGCGGTCGTTGAACTCGAGATCCCCGATCTTCGCCAACTCCAGATAGGCTTCGTGGACGAGGGCCGTGGGGGTGAGCGTGTGATCTTTGCGCTCGCGCTGCAGCTGGCGGCGTGCCACGCGGCGGAGCGTCTCGTAGACGTGCGGGACGAGGCGGTCGAAGGCCTTCTCGTCACCAGCGGCAAATGCACGCAGGAGCTGAGTAACCTCCGACGCGTCTTCGCGGGAGGGGTCGCTCGATTCCTTGCGAGTCGGTGCGCGCGCCATCGCCAGGTGCCGAGTCGGTGTTTCCGGAGGAGTGTGTGCGTACAACGTAGGTGGGCGCGTTGGCATTCGCAAATTCGCGTTGGGCCGGTCTTCGTTTGCGGAGACGCTGTGCATGTCGATTGGGATCATTTCCAGAGACCGGGCGGCGCAACTTCGACGAGGTTTCCGGCCGGGTCGCGGAAATAGAGCGACCGGCCTCGAAATCCCCAGTCCACTTCCGATTCGATGTCGACGTCGTGCTCTTTCAGGCGACGGCGCCACGCTCCGAGGTCACTCGCGTCGACCGCGAAGGCGACGTGGCCCGGACCCTTCGCGCCGTGCGGAGGGACGCTCCGGTCGGATGAGCTCGAGCGGGCCGGATCGAATACAAGCAAGACGCCCTCTCCGCACTCGAAGGCGACGGCGTCGTCGAACCGAGCGGCGACGTCAAGCTCCACGACCTGCGTGTAGAAGCGCTCGGCAGCCTCGAGATCGTCCGCATACAG
>CAZXHQ010000723.1:0-1682 GCA_964640145.1 uncultured Rhodothermales bacterium
CGATATACCCGATCGTACCACCGAAGCCGTCGGTTATGGCCGCGACGACCTCGGCGCCGGGAAGTCCGGCCGCAAGACCGACGAAATAGGATACGCCCAGCAGCACGAGAAAAGGATGGGCCTTAAACCGTGCGGTCGCCACCACGACCGCCAGCACGGCCGCGACGAGAATCGATATGAGAATCGGTCCGGTCAGCCCTCTTCGATCCGGACCAGCACGTCCTCGAGGAAGCTGCGGAGCTCGATGAGATCGCGACGGCGCTCGCTCCTCCCCGTTTCGTCTTCCTCACGATCGAGCACCTGTTTGGCACCCTCGATGGTGTACTTCTCCTCCTTCAGAAGGTGTTGTACCCGCTGCACCATTTCGATGTCTTCCTCGGTATATACGCGCCGACCCGCCCGGTTCTTTCGCGGTTTCAGCTGCTCGAACTCCGACTCCCAGTAGCGCAGCACGTGCTGCTCGAGGTCGGTCATCTCGCTAACCTCCCCGATCGAGTAGTAGAGTTTCTTTATACCCTCTTCGTGCATGTCGAAGTCGGTTTCAAGAACAGAGGATCACGGATAAGGTACGAAAGCGTGGCAGCGAAAGTACAGCGGCACATCGGGCACGCGATCATGCGCCGGCAGGCCGCCGCGGTCGGACATGAGACCAACGAGAGGAGACCCACCGGAACGGCATGACGACATCGGCGGATCACAAATGGCGAGCCGAGGCGGCTCTCGTTCTCGTCATTCTGATATGGGGCTTCAACTTCCCCGTCGTAAAGGCGGTGCTTCAGGTCATGCATCCGCACGTGCTCAACGCATTTCGGTTCGTCGCCTCCGCTGCCGTTCTGGGCGGGCTTTACGTCTACCGCCGGAGGCGCCGCCGGCTGCCTCTCTGGAAGCCGCTGCGCGATCATCCGTTTCAGATTGTCGGACTCGGCCTTCTCGGATTCCTGCTCTACCAGCTGTGCTTCATCCTCGGCCTGGACCTGACGACGGCGGGCAACGCAGCACTGATCATGGCCAGCTCGCCGCTCTGGACAGCGCTCACCGGGTTCGCACTTCGCACCGAGCGGCTCCGAATGGGATCCTGGCTCGCGCTCGTGGTCGTCCTGGTCGGGGCCGTCATTATCGTGCTGGGAGGCAGCAAGACCATCGATTTCGGAAGCGACACGTTCGTGGGCAACCTGATCATGCTGGGTGCCGCGCTCACCTGGGGCGTCTATACGGCGCTCAATAAACCTGCCCTCAGCTACGTGTCGGCCACCGGGCTGACCTTCCTCGGCCTCCTCTTCGCCCTGCCCTTTCTCTTCGCGCTGGGCGCTGCATTTTATGAAACGGTCGAGTGGCACCGCGTCACGGCGCTGCACTGGGGAGCCATCCTCTATTCAGGCGGACTCTCCACCGGTCTCGCCATCGCGCTTTGGAACAACGCCGTCAACCGCGTCGGCGCATCGGATACGGCCGTATTTGGGAATTTAGTGCCTGTCGTCGCCCTGCTGAGCAGCTTCTTCATGCTCGGCGAACCGATCACGTTCAGTCAGGTCGCAGGCGGCATCTTCGTGATCGGGGGCGTTATGGCGATGCGGAGGGCCCGGCGGATCGCGCCCGCTCCGGCAGGCTGAATAGGGAAGTCGAAGGTTGAAAGTTTTTCGTCCCCCATCGATACACCAATTCGAAGGAACCGTCAACCGTCA
>CAZXHQ010000724.1:0-1682 GCA_964640145.1 uncultured Rhodothermales bacterium
ATACGTTCGGCCGGCCCTCGCCGCAATGCTCGGACGGCGCGACGTGGTTCGTCCAACCGTCGCCGCCGTACTGGGATCGGAGATCACCAAGCGGAAAGGCCTCCATTATTTCGCGCGCGGGCGTGCCAGGTGGTCGGACGGGCAGCTCGTCGTCGAGCCGGCGGGGCCCCAGGGCTCGCACATCGCCTCGTCCCTGGTAGGGGCGGACGGGTTGATCCACCTCGACGAGGACATGGAGGCGGCGCCGGCGGGGACGCGCGTACGGTTCGAGCGGCTGAGCTGGTAGGAGTCGCCGGGCACTACCCGCCGATGAGGATCATCGGGCGGTTGTCCTGATCTACGAGCTGATGCATGCCGGCGTGCGCGGCTTTCTTCTTCCACACGGCATTCTGAATGGCCTCGGCGACCTCCTCGTCGCCGGCGCCGCGGCGCATCACGTCGCGCAGGCTCACCTCGGCGTTGCCGAAAAGGCAGACCTTCAACGATCCGTCCGCCGTAAGGCGCAGCCGGTTGCAGGTGGAACAGAACTCGTCGCTCATCGACGTGATGAAGCCGACGGTGCCCCGGTAGCCGGCCGCCCGGTAGGTCTTGGAGGTGGCATGGGGACCGTCTTCGAGCCGAGAGAGGGCCGGATGGCTCTGCTCGGCGCGCCGCTTGATGTCGGCGTAGGGCATGAAGGCACCCTCCGACCACCCGTTCCCCTGAAAGGGCATGTACTCGATGAATCGAACCTCGATGGGCCGCTCGCGCGTCAGCTCGACGAAATCGCCGACTTCATCGTCGTTCACGTCCCTCATTACCACGCAGTTCACCTTGACGGGATCGAACCCGTAGTCGATCGCCATGTCGATGGCTTCCAGCACGCGGTCGAATCCCTTACGGCGCGTGATGGCTTCAAAACGCTCGGGCCGGAGCGTGTCGAGACTGATGTTGAGCAGATTCACGCCGGCCGCGTGCAGGCGGTGCATCTTCTTGGGCAACAGGAGGCCGTTCGTCGTGATGGCCAGCGTTTTCAGGCCCGCCAGCGCACCCAGCCGATCCACCAGCTCTTCGACGTCCTTGCGGACGAGCGGCTCGCCGCCGGTCAGCCGTATCTTATCTACGCCGCCGCGCACGAAGATGCGAGCCAGCCGCTCGATTTCTTCGAACGTAAGTATGGCGCTTTTTGGAGACAGATCGATCCCCTCCTCCGGCATGCAGTAGCGGCAGCGGAGGTTGCAGCGCTCAGTGAGCGAAATGCGCAGATAGGTATGCCTGCGTCCGAATGTATCGACAAACATGAACGGATCGATCTCTAGATGGCGTCGTCGCTGGATGTGTACTCATACGTCGGCATTTCGGTCCTCGAACACCGGTTCGAATTCCGTGGGCGGCACGCGTTCGTCCCCGCGGTCGCCGACAAACCGTAACAGGAGCCGACAAACATCGTCCGTCGGAATCGGTTCAAAGTTCAAGTGATCGAACAAGCAGGACAGCGGCACGATGAGCACGACGAAGCACCGCCGGACCCTTCGCATCGCGCTGAGCGAAATGAGCGACGAGGAGCTCATGCACCAATTGCAGTCCGGCGTCGAAGAGGCTTTCAACCTGCTCGTGGAGCGCTACCGGGAGCGGCTGGCATCGTATCTCTATCATTTCCTGCACGACGAGGACCAGGCGCAGGATCTGCTGCAGGAGACGTT
>CAZXHQ010000725.1:0-1673 GCA_964640145.1 uncultured Rhodothermales bacterium
TTGGAGCTAAGCGTAATAGTACGGTCCTACCGAACTGCGGCGCGCCGGACGATCTCGAGCATCATCTCCGTCCCTTTCTCGACATTCTCTGCGGAGATGCGCTCGTTGTTGCCGTGGACGCCGCCCATGTCATCCGCGGATATAAGAAAGGGCGCGAATCCGTAGCTGGAGATGCCCCGCTCCCGGAAAAAATGGCTGTCGGTGAAGCCGGATGATACCGAAGGCGCCACGACGGCTCCTTCGTAATGCTGCGCTACGACCTCTTCGATCGTTCGGAAGAGCTCCGTATCGGTCGGCGTGACGGCCGGACTGAAAACCATGATCGTTTCGAGTTCGACGGATCCGTCGTTGATGATCGTTCGGAGCAGATCTAGAAACGCTTCCGGATCCTGGTCCGGAAGGAGGCGGCAGTCCAGCTCCGCCGAAGCCTGCGTCGGCACCACGTTTATCTTGTCGCTGCCTTCGAGCATCGTGATGGAGCAGGTGTTTCGGGTCAGCGCATGAAGGCCCGGATCGTTCAGCTGCAGCTCGAGCAGGGCGTCACGATTCCCCACCGTCTCGTCCATGTTGCTGAACCGCTCCCGCCACGGCGACTCCGCACTCGGAGCGATGGCGCTGAAATAATCGTCGACGACGGAGACGATGCGCGGCTCAAACTCGTAGCGTTCGATACCCGAGAGTGCCCGCAAGAGTCTGGTCACGGCGGAGCTCACGCGCGGCATTGAACCGTGACCCGGCGTCCCGGTGGCCGTCAGCTGCAGCCATGCGGGGACCTTCTCCGCGACCGCGACGCGGAAGACCGGGCGATCTCCCTCCCGCAGGCCCATGCCGAACTCATTGAGCACGAGCCCCACGCCATCCGTGACGTCGGGGCGATTTTCCAGGATCCATCCGGCCCCGTAGAATCCGCCGGCCTCTTCGTCCGCGGTGGCCAGAAAAACGACGTCTCGGCGAAGCGGGACGTTCATCTGATGCAGGGCGAGGAAAGCCTGCATATGCAGAATGCCCAGCGTCTTCGTGTCGAGCGCGCCGCGGCCGTAGATGTAGCCGTCACGTTCGATCCCTCCGAACGGATCGACCTCCCAACGGGTCTCATCCGCCGACACGACGTCCATATGGTGCAGCAGCAGCAGCGCGGGCTCGTCTCCGCCCTCGAGGCGCGCCCATATGTTGCTCCGCCCGGGCGCGGACGAGACCGTATCCCAGGCGATGCCTTCCCGGTCGAAGACATCCGCAAAGAATTCCGCACCCAGCACTTCGTTGCCCGGCGGGTTGACCGTATTCAGGCGCAGATATTCCTGCGTAAGCCGGACGGCGTCCGCTTGCAGCTGCTCGAGATCGACGGCCTGTGCGGCGGCCGTGCCGACCGGTGCGACGAGAACTATCAGAATGACGAGGGCGGATTTGCGCATGGATGCCTCCTCGGTTCGCTCGAATGAGGGTGGAAGGAAAACTCGGCCGGGCGGCCCGAACATGCAACTCGAGATGTCGCTCGGGAGAGGTTATGCCGCGCGCCCATTTGTGTCTTGGTAGGAACAGTGCCGGATCGAGCTCGAAGGTCGATGGTTAACTATGCGTTGAAGGAGCAAACAGACCTTGCGCCTTATGGATACGCTTTCGGCCTGGAGCCGCGCGCTTCGCGACCCGTCGCTGCGCGATCTGCCGTATAAGAT
>CAZXHQ010000726.1:0-1663 GCA_964640145.1 uncultured Rhodothermales bacterium
CGCGGCGTCGAGCTCGTGCTCGAGGATCACCTCACGCACGTCTTTGCGCCCGACTGGCAGGCCGAGCTGCGCGTCTACGGGCACGAAGTAGATGGGTACGTCCACTACGGCGCAGTGATTGCGCCGGCCGGCGAGACGGAGACGCCGCGGCCCGTCCTTCTCTACCTGCACGGCGGCGACGCCGGCGTGCGCATCGCCGACGTCGCCCTGGCGCTGGCCGTCACGCCGGTGATGCGCGACGACTACGTGGTGGTCATCCCGTCTTTCCGGTCGGAGCCGCTGCACGTCGACGGTGTCACGCACCGGTCGGAGGGGCCGGCGAGTCCCTGGGATCGCGACGTCGACGACACGATCGGGCTCCTCAACGTAGCGCTCCAGACGATCCCGTCGGCGGATGCCGAGCGCATCGTGGCGCTGGGATTCAGCCGGGGCGCGGCGGTCGGACTCCTGGTCGCCGCCCGCGACCCGCGGATCGTCGGCGTGGCGAGCTTTTTCGGTCCGACGGACTTCCTGGGCCCCTTTGCGCGAGCGGTCACGCGCGAGATGCTGCTCGACGACGGGCCCAATCTGCCCGGCATCAGCCACCTCGATGAGACGCTGCTCGGGCCGCTGCAGGAGGGGCAGCTCACGATCGACGAGGTGCGGGTGGACCTGATACGCCGTTCGCCCGTGTATTTCGCAGACCGGCTCCCGGCGGTACAGATCCATCACGGCGTGGATGATCCGATCGTGCCCCCGACGGAAGCCCAGGCGCTGGCCGACGCCCTCGAGGCGGCCGGCCGGACCGACGTCGAGACATACCTCTATCCGGGAGGCGGCCACGACCCGTTTACGCTAAACGGTGCGTTTGAGCGACTGAAGACGTTTCTACGCCGATGGACGAATCAGCCGGAATCATCAACGTACGCGCCGTCCGAAACGGCCGAGAGTGGCGCGAGGTGAAGGCCATTCGCACGCGCGTGTTCATCGAGGAACAGGCGTGTCCGCCGCATGAAGAGTGGGATGAGCATGAGACGTCGAGCCGCCAGATGATCGGTCTGGTGGATGGCAAGCCCATGGCGACGGCCCGCTGGCGAACGGTATGGTACGGAGACCGGCGCGTGGCCAAACTCGAGCGCTTCGCCGTGCTGCCCGAGTTCAGAGGGAAGGGCTACGGACGCAGCCTCGTCGAACAGGTGATGGAGGACGCCCGGCTCGCGGGCCACGGCGACTACCTGATCCACGCCCAACAGCACCTGGAGGGCTTCTACCGCTCGTTCGGCTTCGAGACCGTCGGCGAAGCCTTCGAGGAGGCGGGCATACCGCACGTCAAGATGGTTAAGCTCGGGTAGAGGAGGGCAGAGAAAAGAAAACGGAGAGCAGACGTTCTCCGCTCTCCGTTCACTTACATCCGGTGGCCAGATCGCCTAACCGGCCGTAGACGTATTCAAATCCGCATCTACGACGGTCGGATTTATCCGAACGGTCACCATCTCCCTGAGATTGTCGATCTCCGCCTCGACGGCTTCGCGGCGCCGGTCCTGCACGATCATCTGCTGGGCCTGCGTGGAGTCCATGAGCTCGCCGGTCTGGCGTCCGGTCAGCTGGATGATGTGATAGCCGTAGCGCGTCTCGACGAGATCCTGCGTGACGTCGCCGGAATCCTGCAGGGCGTAGACGGCCT
>CAZXHQ010000727.1:0-1660 GCA_964640145.1 uncultured Rhodothermales bacterium
CGGGATGATCGCGAAACAACTGAGCGACGGTATTCAGCGTTTCGTCGTGGAGCCGGTCGACGCGGCGGTCGTGGGCGAGCACCTCTCGCGCCAGCAGACGATCCTGCTTCATGAACGCATCCTGGGCCTCGTGAAGCACGGCGCGCGCTTCGTCGGCCATCTCACGGATGCGCGTATTCTTGATAAGATCCGAACAGCTTTCGAGCCGCTGGGTGTTCTTGGCGAGATTCTTGGCGTGGTCCCCGATACGTTCGAGGTCCGTGTTGACCTTGACGGCGGCGATGATAAGCCGCAGATCGACCGCCACCGGCGTAAACAGTGCCAGGATGCGCTCGCACTGGTGATCCACGTCCAGCTCGAAGCGATCGACCTCGTCGTCCCGCTCGCGCACCCTTCGCGCCAGCTCGACGTCGCAGTTCGCCACGGCATCGATCGCACCGGCGACCTGCTCGTCGACGACCTCGGACATCTCGACGAGGAGGCGACGCAGCGTCTCCAGCTCCACATCCAGGTGCCGGTTTGAATGATCGTTAATCGCCATCACGGGCCCGTTTATGTCTTCTCGCGGCGAAAACCACCTTACCCGAACCTGCCGGTGATATAGTCTTCCGTGCGCTTCTTACTCGGACGGGTGAAGAGCTGTTCGGTATCGTCGAGCTCGATGAGTTCGCCCATGTAGAAGAACGCCGTACGATCGCTTATTCTCCCGGCCTGCTGCATATTATGCGTCACGACGATGATCGTGTAGCGTTCCTTGAGTTTTAGGATGGTCTCCTCGAGCTTGGCCGTGGCAATGGGATCCAGCGCGCTGGCCGGCTCATCCATCAGCACGACGTCCGGCTCGACGGCGAGCGTCCGCGCGATGCACAGCCGCTGCTGCTGTCCGCCGCTCAGGCCGTAAGCCTGCGCATCGAGGCGATCCTTCACCTCCTCCCAGAGCGCCGCCTGCCGCAGGCACCGCTCGACAAGGACGTCCCGCTCACCCTTGTAACCGTTGACGAGGGCGCCCCAGAGGACGTTGTCGTAGATCGACTTCGGAAAGGGATTCGGCTTCTGAAAAACCATGCCGATGCGGCGGCGAACCATGACCGGATCGGCATTCCGGTAGATGTCCCGGCCTTCGATGAGCACGCGGCCCTCCAACCGGGTGTCCGGGATGAGTTCGTTCATGCGGTTGAGACAGCGCAGGAGCGTGCTCTTGCCGCAACCCGACGGGCCGATGAAGGCCGTCACCTGGTTGGCGCGGACGTCGAGGGAGATGCTCTTCAGCACGTGGTTCGTCCCGTACCAGAAATCGAGGTTCTCCACGCGAACCTTCTTTGCGCCGCCGTCCTGGCGGCGAGCCCTGGGATCGGCCCGCCGCTGCTCATCCTCGTATGGCGGGCCTCCCAGGCGTTCAGATTCCTGGGAGTCCGCCTCTTCGCGAACCCGTTCGCTGGCTGCGGTCTTTTCGGTCATTCGTTCATCCGTTGGAGCGCCGGGGGTTCTAGCGCACTCTGTATTTCTCGAAGTAGTTCCGAAGAAGGATCGCGCTCAGGTTCATCAGGAAGAGCACAACCAGAAGCACAATGATCGCTGCGGCGGCCAGCCCCTGGAATTCGGGCTGCGGTCTGGCCGTCCAGTTAAAGATTTGTATCGGCAACACGGTAAACTGATCCAT
>CAZXHQ010000728.1:0-1646 GCA_964640145.1 uncultured Rhodothermales bacterium
TCTACATCATGTCGAACGCCGACACGGTCAAGGGCGTCGTAGAGCCGCTTAGGAAAAGGGTTGAAGGTTGAAGGTTGAAGGTTGAAGGTTATGGGTCAAAGGTTCGCGCAAACCAACCTTCTAACGAACCTTCAACCTTCAACTTTCAACCTTAACCAGTTATTTATGATAATCCTTGTCGGTTGAGCGCAGCTTGGCTTTGTATTTTTTGATCTGGCGGCGGAGCGCTTTGATGCACTTATCGATGGCGTCCTCGTGTGTGGAACCGTTGCTCGCGGCGGAGAGGGTTTGCTGGTAGACGTGAACGATGATCTCGGCCGATTTGGTCTTGCCGGGATCGCCGTCCTCATCCAGCACCACGCGCGCCTCGGTTATCCCATCGTAGACCCTTTCCAGCTTGGCAAGCTTTCCCTGGGCGTAGTCCTTGAGCTGCGAGTCGGCGTCGAAGTGGCGGGCCGTGATTTGAGTCTGCATACATCCTCCTCAATGTTCACTTACCGGTACGGTCGAAATTTCTGCACGACCGCTATCGGTGTTTCTACCGAATCGCGGTATCATAATCAACCTGTGCGGCCGAACGAGGTTCGGCGTAGCGGCTCGTTATAGGTGGATTGGGACGGCGCCGGTCTGTCCACAGGCCGACTACCCGGAGGCCGTCAGGACGATCCTTCCGCCAGGTATCGGTCTTCGAGCGCACGCATCTTCTTTCTCCCCTCCGGGGTCTTATCGGAATAGCCGACCAGATGGAGGAGGCCATGCACGGCGTAGCGGAGGGCCTCCTCCTCGAAGGCGGCGCCGAATTCCGCATACCGCTCGTGGGCGGTATCGAGGTCGACATAGACCTCGCCCTGCACGATCTCGGTGCCGTCGGAGTAGTCGAAGGCGAGCACGTCCGTGTGATAGTCGTGGTCGAGAAATCGACGGTTGAGATCCAGCACCGTGGCGTGATCGGCGAGAATGAGCGTCAGCTCCTTGATGCGGACGTCTTCGCCCTGCGCGACGTGCCCGAGGAGCTGCCGGCAGCGATCGACGGGCAGACTCCGCGTAGGATGCTGAATCTCGACCCGAATCGGACGCGCATCCCGATCGAAGGCGGCCGGGTCGAAGCCGTCCATCAGCGGAGGTCGTCGAACAGCGTCTCGGTCATCGACAGCGCGACGCTGCTCATGATTAGCTCCGGCGGAAGCTGCGTGAAATCGGTCGAAAGCAGGCGCTGATCCACGTTGGCGTAGAGCGAACAGCCCGCCTCCCGTTCTACGACCAGGCCGTTCGCCATGCCGGCCCGGCGCGCTAAAAAGATCACTTCGCCGAGCTCCTTACTGACGATGAATCCCGTGCAGCCCTGAATCTGAAGAAAGGAGCTGGCCGCGTAGACGGAAACGAGGTTGCCGGGCTGATCGTCCCGGATGCCCTCGGGCAGCTCCACG
Organism: uncultured Rhodothermales bacterium; assembly: GCA_964640145.1. Classification (GTDB taxonomy): domain Bacteria; phylum Bacteroidota; class Rhodothermia; order Rhodothermales; family VXPQ01; genus CAZXHQ01. Next base: position 1,428 of record CAZXHQ010000728.1, read on the forward strand.
ACGGCATTGATTTCCAGGGAGAGCCGGCGCCCGCTCGCTTCGTCACGCAGCTCGTACCGGACGAGCGAATGGTCTCGCTTCGGAGCCACGCCGAGCACATCGGCTATCCGCTCAAAATCCTCGTCGGAGAAGGAAAAGGACATAGAAGGGGTACTGCACCTTCGCAAGTCGAACAAAAATCTGCCGCGCAGTTGCAGAAACGGCAGGCCCGGCCGGGAC
>CAZXHQ010000729.1:0-1644 GCA_964640145.1 uncultured Rhodothermales bacterium
GGGGTCCGGTTTTTCGATTGTCGGGGCCGGGTGTCGCGCTACATGATCGACCGGAACGTCGACGGAAGCCCATCGGCCTGCGTCTCGGCCGTCTCGGGGCGCTCGGGCTGCCCGCCGGCAGCGGCACCCTCGGCGCAATACTTGTCGTACGCCCTGACGAGGTCGCTCGCAATCGCGTTGGCGCTGCGCCCTTCGATGTGACGCCGCTCGACGACGAAGACCGGATCGCCGTCCTTCAGGAGCGCCATAAACGGCGAGGACGGCGGGATGCCGACCAGATGTTCGCGCATGCGTGCGGTCGCGTCGAGATCCTGGCCCGCAAACACGGTTACGTAGCGATCCGGCTGCGCCGAGTGCTGCCGAGCGAGCGCGACCGCCGGCCGGGCGTTCGCCGCTGCACAACCGCATACGGAGTTGATGACGACGAGAAGTGTACCGTCTTCACTGTCTTTCAAGGCCTCATCGACCGATTCGACGTCGCGAAGCTCGTCTACGCCGAGTTGAGTGAGCTCTTGGCGCATGGGCTGCACGAGGGCTTCCGGATAGGGCATGATATAACTTTGGTCTGCGTTGGGGAGAATGAACGTTCGGAACGATCACGGCTGCAGCGGTCTGCCGCCGGCCGTATTTCCGCCTGTTAAGGAACGTTATGGTATCCTCTTTGATCCAACGGGGGTAGCGTCTGCCGCCGAAGGCCGCACGGCACGGCTTTCTTCGATCGCTTCTCCGCACTTTATCCGGCCGCGATTCGATCGCGCGACGAGCACGATGACCGCCGCGTTCGGATTCAGATTTGACGTTGGCGGTCGAGCTCTCGCACCGGGCCTCTGCTTCCGGCGATCGGTCCGAACCCATTCCAGCGCTCTGTGATGACGAATACGTCCGACAAGATCTCCGGTCTTACGGCGGTCGTGCTGCTTCTCATGCTGACGGGGTGCGCGTCCACGCGCGCTCCCTCCTCGGTCCCTGGCTCGACGCCGGAGCCCGCGCTGCGAGCTGACGTCGAGCCCGCTCTACGCCGACACGTGGCCCAGTGGGAAGGCACTCCGCACCTCCTCGGCGGAACGACGGCCGCCGGGTTGGACTGTTCGGCGTTCGTCCAGCGCGTCTATGCCGACGCCCTCCAGCTCGATCTGCCGCGAATCACGGAGGATCAGGCGTCCATCGGCGTGCCCGTCAAGCGTTCGAACCTTCTACCTGGAGATCTTGTGTTCTTCCGGCCGCCGAGTAAGACGCGGCATGTGGGCATTTATCTGAGCGAGGGCGAGTTCGCGCACGTCTCGAGCTCGGAAGGCGTTACGGTGTCCATGCTGGATCTGCCCTACTGGGATGCGGCGTACTGGACGTCACGACGTGTCCTCGGCAGCGGAGGGGCGCCGGCAGCGCCGGCGTCCGGAGCCGACGTTTCCACGCGGGATCAGCCGCAAAGGCCCGCGCAGCGCACGGGCTGGTAGCAGCGCAGGGCAGCCTTTGAGGGGATCTAAGACCGGGTACACGCGTGTAAGATGTTTCAGATCGGCTGGATTCATCCGTTCAGCCGCGTGCATTTTTGTGACCGTCTCTCATACCGGACCGCCGCAGCCTATCGTAGGCCGTGGCGTTTCTATTTCCACTGAGCGGCACGAGACGACGACCCCGCTTTCC
>CAZXHQ010000730.1:0-1636 GCA_964640145.1 uncultured Rhodothermales bacterium
ACGCTCGTCCAGATGAAGAAAACACGCCCCACCCATACGGCCTGGTCGGCGTCCGCCCAGCGGAAAACGAGGAAGAACAGTACCAGGTTCGCGATGAAGAACCGGTAGGTGAGCGGCACGAACCGCCGGCGCGGAAGGCGGGCGACGAGCCACGTATAGACGGGGTGGAGCAGCAGCATGCCGACGAGCGTGCCCGTAAACAGCCAGGCGAGGTTCTCCACGCCGCCGGCGACGCCCATCTCGTCCCGAATCGGGCGGATGATGTAATAAGCCGTCAGGACCAGAAAGAAGTATATCGTCGACCAGATCAGCGTCCGGATCTCATTCGGCCGGACGTCGACCAGTCGTTCCAGATGTCGGCTGAAACGGTGACCGATCGCAGACATCGCTTTATCCGTCTACGAGGGCCGACATCCGCCGGCGGGTGGCTTCATCAGGAAGCCGTCCCAGCGCCGCGTTGATGTTGTCGGCCACGTACTCCATCTTCGCCGTGCCGGGGATGGCCACCGTGACGGCGGGGTGGGAGACGACGTACTTCAGCGCAAACTGTGCCCATGTCTCGATGCCGAGCTCCTGAGCCCATTCGGGCACCTCCTGGTCGCCGAGCTCCGAGAAGACCCGTCCACGTCCGAAGGGGAGGGCGACGAAGACGGCTACGCCCTGGTCGGCCGCCATCGGAAGGACACGTTCCTCTACGCCGCGGTTGTCGATGGCATAATCGATCTCGATGAAATCCAGCGGTTCTTCCTGCAGGATCCGTTCGAGCTCGCTGTAATCTCCATCCCGAGGAGTCGTCGTCGTGCCGTAGTACCGGATGCGGCCGTCCTGTTTCCATTCTCGGAGAATGGGGAACATGGCCTGCCAGCCGCGCAGGTTGTGCACGTACATCAGATCGATCACATCGGTGTGCAGGCGCTCGAACGACCGCTCCATCTCCCCGACGGCGGCCTCAGTGCCGTTTCCTCCGGCGCCGGTCTTCGTAGCGAAGAAGATCTGATCTCGAATGCCGAGGTCGCGGACGACGTCCCCGGCGACGATCTCGGCGTTTCCGTACCCGGCCGCCGTGTCGATAACGCGGCCGCCCATGCACACGAAGCTGTCGACCACGTTTCGAAGCGGGTAGCGCTCCGCTTCCGACGTGCCGACGTCGTAGCGGCGCGCCGTGCCGATTCCGATGATCGGTAGCTCTTCACCGCTCGACGGGATGGGCTTCGTGATGAGGTCCGGCAGCGCGGCAGTCGCGGCCGTCGCCCTGCCGAGGTGCCCGCCGGCGCCGACGAGCAGTCCAGCACCGAGTCCGGCTCCGAGCTTGAGCGCCTCACGGCGGGTCATTCCACGATGGCGGTAGGTAGACATAATGCCTCCAGGCTTTGTGTGAATGGTTCGGGCTGTCATGCCGACGACGGCCTCCGAGAAGCCCTGTGCGAGAGACTGCACCGCCGTTGCCCGGCCATGATAGCTGGCGCGGCAGCTAATCCCAAGGGAGGCGACATGGAGTGCACACGGGTGCCACGAACTGCATGTGAATGTGACCGCGTGCGGCAAGGCGGAATGCAGGAACGACCGGTGGGCGGCCCCGCCACCTGCAGATCGGGCGCCCGGGTACCGCACGCTACGGGCGGTCCTGGGGAATGGT
>CAZXHQ010000731.1:0-1615 GCA_964640145.1 uncultured Rhodothermales bacterium
CCGCGAGGGCGGCCGCACGGTCGGCGCCGGCGTGGTGACCAAGATTCTGGATTAACCGGATTAAATCGAAAGCGATATGGCCGCAAGCCAGAAAATACGAATCAAGCTAAAGTCCTACGACCACCGCCTGATCGACAAGAGCGCGGAGAAGATTCTTCGCACGGTCAAGTCGACCGGGGCGGTAGTGAGCGGTCCCATCCCGCTTCCGACGAAGAAATCCATCTACACGGTGCTGCGAAGCCCGCACGTGGATAAGAAGAGCCGGGAGCAGTTCGAGACCCGCAGCCACAAACGCCTGATCGACATCCTGTCGACGAGCAGCAAGACGGTCGACGCCCTGATGAAGCTCGAGCTTCCCAGCGGCGTGGACGTCGAGATCAAGGTGTGAGCCTAAACCAGAGAACCACCATGCGAAACCTTCGTGTATTTCTTGGCGCACTGCTGCTGGCCCTCGTGGCCGTCGGGTGCGATTCCGCCGAAGAGGATCTGACCGATGCGGAGATCTTCGTCGGCTCGTGGACCGTCGTTGCCGTAAGTGACAGTGAAGGGGACAAGACGGACGTCTTCTCCGAGGGCGTCAGCAGCTTCAGCGCGACGATCAACGACGACGGCACGTATTCGCTCGTCGTCTCATTCGTCGATCCCGACCGGTCGCCGGTCGCGCTGGCAGGCGACTACACGGTGGACGAGGGCGGCGAGAACCTGATGCTCTCGGCCGGAGCGCAGCAGCTGAACTTCATGTACGACATCCGGTCGGAGAACCGCATAGACCTCTCGTTGCCCGCCGCGGTGGTCGCGGCCGTCTTCGGCACCCAGCCGGATACGTACTCGGACACCGTCACGTTTACCGTCGACCGCGTCTGACACACACCACTCGCGCTGCACTTAATCCGGGGCGCCGCCAGGCGCGCCGACATAGCCCGATTGCAATGAGCGGACTGATAGGAAGAAAAGTTGGCATGACGAGCGTCTTCGACGACGCGGGGAACAACATTCCCTGCACGGTCATCGAGGTGACGCCGAACGTGGTAACCCAGGTGAAGTCCGCCGACGGCGCAGACGGCTACGATGCCGTGCAGCTGGCCGCCGGCGAGCGAAAGGCGAAGCACGTCACGAGCGCCCAGCACGGCCACTTCGACCGGGCCGGCACGACGCCGAAGAAGAAGATCGTCGAGTTTCGGCGCGACTTCGACGTCGACGAGGTCGGCCTGGGCGACGAGCTCACCGCGGCGGACGTCTTCGAGGAAGGGGACGTCGTCGACGTCGTCGGCACCTCGAAGGGAAAGGGGTTTCAGGGCGTCGTCCGGCGGCACAACTTCCGCGGCGTCGGCGGGCGCACGCACGGCCAGCACAACCGCGAGCGCGCGCCGGGCTCGATCGGGGCCTCGTCCGACCCCTCCCGCGTATTCCCCGGAATGCGGATGGCAGGCAGGCAGGGCAACGCCCGTACGACGATCCGGAATCTGGAGGTCGTGCGCGTGCTCGGCGATCAGAACGCGGTGCTCATCAAGGGCGCCGTGCCGGGTCCGAAAAACGGCTTCGTCACGATCCACAAGAAGACCGACGAGTTCGAGCCTGTGCTGGTGCGCGAGTTCGAGGACTACGGCGTGGAGAC
>CAZXHQ010000732.1:0-1615 GCA_964640145.1 uncultured Rhodothermales bacterium
GTCGACGGGTTCTGGATGGTTACGCGGTCATTGCGCCCGATCTTGTTCTCGACGACGACCGTCTCCTGCTGAGACGATGGGTCGCGGTCGGCGGAGGACTGCTGTCGGCCGCCGGCCTTGACGCCGTAGGTCGGCTCCATGGAGTCGTGCTGCACCTTTGCGCGGTTCGGATCGAGACGGCGGCGCGGCGCAGAGGGCTTCTTCGCCGCCTGGTCGCTGACGAGGGGACCCGCCTTGTAGACGAACGAGACGACCTCCTCGTTGACGGTACCCATCATCTCTGCGAAGAGCTTGTAGGCCTCCATTTTATATTCGACGAGCGGATCCTGCCGTCCGTACGCCCGCAGGCCGATACCTTCCTTGGTCTCATCGAGCTCGCGAAGGTGTTCCGTCCACTTCTCGTCGATGATATTAAGCATGGCCGTCCGCTCGAGCGTGTCGTTGATGATCTGCCCGCCGCTGCGAAGGCCATCCTCGATCTTGACGACGGCGCGCAGCAAACGCCGGCCGTCCGTGAAGTCGACGAAGACGCGGCTGGGGCGCTTCTCCTCGTCCTGCTCCATGACCTGTTTCATACCCTCGTGGAACGGACGCGCGAGCGCCTCTCGCTTGCGCCGGTAAAATTTGAGCGCCTCGTCGTAGATGAGCTGTCCGACCCCGTCATCTCCGAGCCGCACGAACTCTTCGCGCTCCAGGTCGAATTCGAAGGCGAGCTTCCGGATGACTTCCTCGTGCAGCTCGTCCAGATTACCCTCACCGTAATGTCTCTCGACGATGGAGGCGATGACCTCCTGTAGCATCTCGAGGATCTCGCCGTGGAACCGTTCGCCCTTGAGGGCGTGGAGACGCCGGTTGTAGATCACTTCTCGCTGCGCGTTGAGCACGTCGTCGTACTCGAGCTGGCGCTTGCGAATCGCGAAGTTGTTCTGCTCGACCTTCTTCTGCGCCCGCGTGATACTCTTGTTGACCCACGGGTGCGTGATCACGGCCCCCTCCTCGAGGTTAAGCCGGTCCATCACCTTCGAGACCCGGTCGGAGCCGAAGAGCCGCATGAGGTCGTCCTCGAGGGAGACGTAGAACTGACTCTCGCCGGGATCACCCTGCCGACCCGCGCGCCCGCGAAGCTGAAGGTCGATGCGACGGCTTTCGTGCCGCTCGGTACCCAGAATGGCCAACCCGCCGACCTCGCGGACGCCCGGCCCGAGCTTGATGTCTGTGCCGCGTCCGGCCATGTTCGTGGCGATCGTCACGGCCCCCTTGCGCCCCGCCTCCGCCACGATGTCCGCCTCGGCCTTGGCGCGGTCTCGCCGCGCGTTGAGCACGTTATGCTTGATGCCGGCGCGCTTCAACATCCGCGAGAGCGTCTCGGAAACCTCGACGGACGTCGTACCGACAAGTACGGGCTGGCCCTTCTCGTTGTATTTGGAAATCTTCTCCATAGCCGCCCTGTACTTCTCTCGCCGCGTCTTGAAGACGAGATCGTCCATGTCGTCGCGCGCGATCGGTCTGTTCGTGGGCACGACCACGACGTCGATCTCGTAGATCTTCCAGAATTCCTCGGCCTCCGTCTCGGCCGTACCGGTCATGCCGGACAGCTTGTCGTACATCCGGAAGT
>CAZXHQ010000733.1:0-1614 GCA_964640145.1 uncultured Rhodothermales bacterium
TACTTCCGGCGGAGCTTCGCGACCTTCGGTGCGATGACGGCCTGGCAGTAGGGCTGCAGGCTGTTGCTGCGGAAGTACTCCTGATGGTAGTCCTCGGCCGGGTAGAACGTCTCCAGCGGCACGATCTCCGTCACGATGGGGTCGTCCCATACGCCGCTCGCGTCGAACTCGCGAAGCACGGTCTCCGCCGTCGCCCGCTGCGCGTCGTCGTGGTACAGAATGATGGACCGGTACTGCGTCCCCACGTCGCCGCCCTGCCGGTTCAGCGTCGTCGGATCGTGCATCGTGAAGAAAATTTCCAGGAGGTCCCGGAACGAGATCTCGGACGGGTCGAAGGTGATCTGAACGACCTCCGCGTGGCCGGTCTTGCCCGTGCACACCTGTCTATAGGTGGGTTGAGGGATCTCGCCGCCGGCGTAGCCGGATACGACCCGCTCGACGCCGCGCAGCCGTTCGAAAACGGCTTCGAGGCACCAGAAACAACCGCCGCCGAGGGTGGCTCGCTGCAAGGGATCGGTCATGACCTGTTTGCTGTTCTGCTCGTAGATGGCACGCTCTCCGGCATGGCACTGTTTCGGGATCGCGAGCGTTCCAGGCTGTCGCCGCGTCCGATCGACCGGGATTCACTCGCGCACGTCGAAGGCGTAGATCGTCCGCGTCTCGTATTCCTCGCCGGGCCGAAGGATCGCGGAGGGGAAGCTCGACTCGTTCGGCGAGTTCGGAAAGTGCTGAGTCTCGAGGCAGAAGCCCGACCGCGCCGTGTAGGTGGCGCCCTTGCCCGTAATCGATCCATCCAAAAAGTTGCCCGTATAGAACTGCACGCCCGGTTCGGTCGTGCGGACCTCCATGACGCGGCCGGTGGTCGGCTCGTAGACGCGTGCGGCCAGCTTCATCTCACCGGCTGCGCCGTTGAGAACGAAGTTGTGGTCGTACCCTCCGCCGTATTCGATCTGTTGATCGGCCGCATCGATCCGGGCGCCGATGGGGGTCGGATCGGTGAAGTCGAACGGCGTCCCCTCCACCGGTCGCAGCTCGCCGGTTGGTATGAGCGTCGAATCGACAGGTGTAAACCGATCGGCATTGATCATCATTTCGTGATCGTGGACGTCTCCCTTTCCGACGCCGGCGAGGTTGAAATACGCATGCTGGGTGAGGTTGACGGGCGTCGGCGCGTCGGTCGTTGCGTGGTAGTCGACGATGAGCTCGTCGTCGTCGGTGAGCGTGTAGGTGACCTGGACGTCGAGCGTGCCCGGATAGCCTTCCTCCCCGTCTTCGCTCGTATAGGCGAGCAGGATGCCGCGTCGATCCGCCTCCTCGAACGGCTGGGCCGCCCAGACGACCTTGTCGAACCCTCGCTCACCCCCATGCAGGTGATTCGGTCCGTTGTTCGCCGCCAGCGGGTATGTCTCGCCGTCGAGCGTAAACTCCGCTCCCGCGATGCGATTGGCGTACCGTCCGACGATGGCGCCGAAGAAGGGAGACCGATCGAGATAGCCGTCCAGGGAGTCGTAGCCCAGGGCGACGTCTTCGAACGTCCCGCCGGTGTCCGGAACGCGGATGTGCGTGAGGATGCCGCCGTAGTTCGTGGCCTTCACCTCCATGCCGTTGGCATTG
>CAZXHQ010000734.1:0-1597 GCA_964640145.1 uncultured Rhodothermales bacterium
AGCGCGCGGAGCTTGACCTCCGTGTAGCGCATGGCGGCCGGATTGTCGCCGTCGACGGATCCAAAGTTGCCGTGACCGTCGACGAGCGGATCGCGCAGGGAGAACGCCTGCGCCATGCGCACCATGGCATCGTAGATGGCCGTGTCGCCGTGCGGATGGTACTTGCCCATCACCTCGCCGACCACGGCGGCGCTCTTGCGATACCGCGCCTCCGGATACAGGCGCAGATTGCTGTGCATCGCATAGAGAATCCGCCGCTGCACCGGCTTGAGGCCGTCGCGAATGTCGGGCAAGGCGCGGCTCGTGATCACCGAGAGCGCGTAGTTCAGGTACCGTTCCTGCGCCGTCTCCTGGAGGGATATGGTTTCAACAATCGGCATCGTTCGCATTCCAGCAAGCTGAGGCGGACGCCCGCGTGGGCTCGAGGCGAGAAGGCGTACGCCGGTGAAACGTCAACGTGTGATCGCATCCTGCGCCAGGCGGCCCCCGCGCGGACGTGCCGCGCCCGCCGTTGCCCTTCTGCTATCACGGCATGCTATTACGGGATGCGTCACGGCATGCAATAACGGCATGCATAGCGCATGCCGCCCGTCGAGGGCCTGCGCAGGGAGGCCCTCCGGCATCTCCGGAACCATCGGATCGCCGGGGAGGCCGCAAACGCGTCGAGGACGCAACGTTGCGGCGGCCCCCGGCGCGTCGACGATCGGCCCCGATAATAGGTCGCCGATCACACGTGCCAATAACGGTTACACTAATATACAAATTAGCGGGGACCGGTGACAGCTGTGCGTCAGATCCGGTCGATCGAGAACGGCGCCTGGAGATGAACCGGCCGGCAGATCAGCGCCCATGAGCGGAAGCGGAGCGGAGGATTCCTTACGATTCGTACGCCAGCGTGAAGTAGTCGTGGCGGTGATCGGCATGGAGCCGCAGCACGTTCGCCCGCGTCAGCAGGACGAGCGTCTTCGACGCGTGGCCCTTCGAGATATTGGCGATACGGGCGAACTGCGTCACGGTGATCTTACCGTAATCGTCGAGATACCGCATCAGCATGAGCTCCTTGTCGCCGAACTCGAACGTGACGGCCGAGACACCGTCCTCCTCCCGCATCAGTCGAAGCGCCTCCCGGCTCGCCTCCACACTCTTGTCGTTCACCCGCACGTAGGCGGAGTTGTCCGACCCGTTACCCGTCGAGCGAAGAAAATGCGGCTTCGACGCGCTTTCGGGAACGTAGATCGCCACGACGTCGCGGCGCCTGGCGACCGGAATGCGCTCCGTGGTGAACTCGACCGGCGGGGACGCGTGCGCGTTCATCGCTCGACGAAGCGCAAACTCCTCCTCCTCCGCATCGCGTAGCCCGACGATGGTCCCGTCGTCGGCAACACCCAGAAGCAGCCTGCCGCCCGTCGTGTTCGCAAAAGCGATCATCTCCTTCGTGATCCGCTCCGGCCGGGGGACCTTCCGCTTAAATTCCAGATTGGCGCCCTCGCCTAACGAGACGAGCTGCGTCAGTTCTTGAAGCGTCATGACACTGTCCGGGTCTGTTCAGCGCAAAACTAACAAAATGTCCTCCGGACAAAAAAGGACGTGTTGATAA
>CAZXHQ010000735.1:0-1593 GCA_964640145.1 uncultured Rhodothermales bacterium
TCGGGACGGAAGACGTGAAGCTTCCAGCGGCCGCTCCGGACCGCCTGCAGTCGATCGTCCCGGTAGTAGTAGAAGGCGGCATAGGGCGTCTCGGCTCCGGGTTCGGCCTGGAGGAGGGCGCTGATGTCGTAACCGTCGATCGGCACGTCCTTCGGAAGCGAGCTCCCGGTGATCCGGGCGATCGTCGGCAGGAGATCCATGGCCGTGGCCATCTCGGAGGCGACCGCGCCGGCAGGGATCCGTCCCGGCCACCGCGCGATCATGGGCACGCGCATCCCTCCCTCCCACGTCGTGTTCTTGTTCCCGCGCAGCGGGCCGGCCGATCCGCTCCGGTAGCCCACCTCCCCGCGCGTCTCGCGCCCGTCGTTCTCAGGCGTCCATACCCAGCCGGAATCGTCCCCCTCCCACACCTGCGGACCGTTATCTGTCGTAAAGAACACGATCGTGTTCTCGTCGAGGCCGAGCGCTTCGAGCTTTTCCAGAATCTGCCCGACCGACCAGTCGATCTCGGAGATCACGTCTCCGTAGAGTCCGTGCTCGCTCTTCCCCGCGAACGGCTCTGAAGCGGCAATGGGAACGTGCGGCATGCTGTGAGCAAGATAGAGGAAGAAGGGCCGCTCTCGATGTTCGTCGATGAACCGGAGGGCCTCCTCCGTGAAGCGCCGCGTGAGCTGCGCCTGATCGGGGTCCGACTCGACGACCTCCTCGTCCCGCATCAGCGGCGTGGGCGGCGATACGAACGTCGGGTCTGCGCCCTCCGATCGCGCCCACTCCGAGCGTCCGTAGGCGTGGTTCCCCATGTCGTTGCTGTAGGGGATGCCGAAATAGCTGTCGAACCCCTGCCGGGTGGGCAGGAAGGGGGCGCGGTGCCCCAGGTGCCATTTGCCGACGGCCGCGGTTGCGTAGCCGCGCGCTTTCAGCACCTCCGGGATGGTGACCTCATCCGGGTTGAGCCCCGTCTCGGAAAAGGGAAAGAGGACGCGGTAGGCCAGCCCGACCCTCTTCGGATAGCTGCCCGTCATGAGCGCCGCCCTCGAGGGCGTGCACACGGGGGCGGCGACGTAAAAGTCCGTGAAGCGCACGCCTTCGGAGGCCATGCGGTCGAGGCTGGGCGTCTCGTACCCCTCGGCTCCGTAGACGCCGACGTCGCCGTACCCCTGGTCGTCGGTGAAAATGAGGACGACGTTCGGCCGCGCGGTATCCTGGGCCGCGGCATCAGCCACGCAGCGAGGCCCGGCCAGGAGAAGCGCGAGTACCAGGAGCCGCACGCACGAGCCGCCGACTTCCGAACATGTAAGAACGCCGCCGTAGCGAAGGCGCATACCGATCGGGCACGATTTACAAATCTGAAGAGATGAGCATCTAGGTTACGTAAATCTCGCATGTAGCGCAAGCGAGATCGGTCGCAGCCGCGGTGAAAAAATCGATCCCGCGCCTCGTGACCGTCGCCGGCGTGTGACGCCGACAACGTCGACGTGCCTCTGCTCAGGCGCGGCGACGTATCGCGGCGGCGCTTGTCGAGCGGGTGGGGTCGGTGCTCTAGGAGTCTGTCGGACTTGAGGTCCGCTCACCGGTGACGAGTGCTGGACTGTA
>CAZXHQ010000736.1:0-1589 GCA_964640145.1 uncultured Rhodothermales bacterium
CCTGGAGCCACCGCACCCGATCCGCGGGAAAGGATCGTTTTTCGGCGAGGCGGAGTCCGCGATCGACGGCTACCCAGCACATCACCTTAGAGTAGACGAAATGCCGTCGCCCAGCGCGTACCTCCCATACGCCTTCATCTTCTAGCATCCAGTTTTCACACACCCAGTCGACGAAGCGACGGACGGAGCGCCATAGATCGTACGAAATCGGCGCACCGTACTTGTTGTACAGATAGACGGCGTCGAGCAGCTCGCCGTAGATATCTAGCTGAAGCTGATCGTATGCCGCATTCCCTACCCGAACGGGTCGTGACGCACGGTAGCCGTCCAGATGAGGAAGGGTTTCTTCCGACAACGAGCGACGTCCGTCGATCCCGTACATGATCTGAAGCGGGTGCCCGTCTTCCGACTCCTCCTTGCACAGGTCGGCCAGGTACTGCATGAAAGCCTCTGCCTCCTCATCGAAGCCGATGCGGAGAAAGGCGTACAGCGTGAAGGCTGCATCGCGGATCCACGTATAGCGGTAGTCCCAATTTCGCCGACCGCCGACGGTTTCCGGGAGGCTGGTGGTAGGGGCAGCGACGATAGCACCTGTCGGTTCGTAGGTCAGGAGCTTGAGTGCGAGCGCGCTCCGCTCTACGGTCTCGCGCCACCGACCGGTGTAGGTGCACTTCGAAAGCCATTCTCTCCAGAAGTGGACGGTGTCGCGGAAAACCGACTCCGCCTGGACGTCAGATAGCACGGGTCCGCAGTCCGTATCGTCCCCGATCTCGCGCAGCATAAACGTCGTCGTCTGACCCTCTTCCAGGAAAAACGAACCGGTGACCCCGTTCTCGTAGGGCTCCAGCTCGACGTCGGTCGCCAGACCGAGGCGGAGATCGGTGCTCAAAAAGCATACGCCTTTGTCCCTCAGCTCGGTCTCGTGGCCGTCGCGCGCAAAGTTGAAGGCCGGGACGCATTCCATGCGAAATCGAATAGCGCCGCGTACGGCCTTGACGGAGCGCACGATGCGGCGGCTCTTGCGGCTTTCTTCGCGCGTCCCAACCGGCATGAAGTCCGTGATCTCACAAACGCCCTCGTCCGACAGGAAACGCGTCACAAGTATATTCGTGTCGGGCCAGTAGAACTGTTTGCAGGTGACGTCGTCGTCGGCGACCAGGTGGATCTGCCAGTAGCCGCCATTCTTCTTGTCGAGAAGACGGCCGAACACGCTCGGCGCATCGAATCTCGGGATGCAGCACCAATCGATCGAGCCGTGCACGCTCACGAGGGCGACCGTATGCATGTCACCGATGAGCCCGTAGTCTTCGATCGGCTGGTAATCTTGCTGGGCGGTCCCGGGTGTGCCGCGACGTGTTCGTGTCTGCTGCATGCTTTGTGGTCGATGGGTTGGTTGGAGCTCGTCAGAACGACCACCGCGTGAAGTAGCCGAGCATGACGGCGGGACCTGCCGGCAGGTTGCGGCCTGCAAGGGGTACGCGCACGCCGAGCTCGATGGCGCCCGGTCCGACAGGCCATCCGACGGTCGGGAAGATTTGCAGCATCTCTCGCCGCGCAGACGAGATCGAAAAGCCCTGTATTAAGGGCGT
>CAZXHQ010000737.1:0-1580 GCA_964640145.1 uncultured Rhodothermales bacterium
ATTATTCAGTGGAATTTCGACCCGTTCCCCCGCGCCGGCGGACACGGCATCCGAATGCCGAAAGGAGAACGTAGCAAACTCAGCCGCGCACCATCCGTAACGGATCTCGTAATCGACGATCACCGAGCGGGGGCGCGTTTGGTCGCCCTCGAACAGCACCGGGAGCGTCACCTGCCCTCCGCCTTCGTCGACCGGCGTGAGTAGTTCGGGCGGCTCGACGACGGGGACGGTGGCCGTGCTCGCCGCGCCGTCCGACCGCTGCACATCTATCCGGTAGGTGTGGCCGGGCGCCGGACGGAACGCCGCCCAGAAGAGGTAGCCGTACGTGCCGTCGGCGTAGGCGACCAGCGAGTCGCGCCACCGGATGGTCTGGCCCATTTCCAGGTCGGTCGACGTGAGCACCGCATCGAGCGGCTCTCCCCGGTTCGGCCTCAGCTGCTCCTCGATCGCAAAAACGCGCACCTTCTGGGTGTCGGCAGTCGGATCCAGATAACCGTAGAGCTCGAACGGCTGCGACGTGCCGGTGACGAAGGTGACGTCTTCGGCGCAGCCGGTCGTCCACATCCCCAAGAAACAGAGAAGGCACGGGATGAGCACCGCGCGGACGAACGACGGTTCACGATCAGGCGTACTCATGCGGCGTCGTCTCACTTAAAGGCGACCTTCAGGCCGACCGACGGCACAAAGGGCAGCTGGTCGGCGCGCCGGTGGGTGAAGACGTCGAGATAGAAGAGGTTGCGCCGGTCGTACACGTTGATGACGCTGGCCTGGATAGCGAGGTCCGTGCGGCCCAGGGTAAACCTCCGCTCTACGGAGACATCCAGCCGGTGAAACGTGGGCAGGATGCCGTTGTTGGGCCGCTCGTAGATGACGCGCTGGGTGCCCTGCTCGGCTACGTCGACGTCGGGCCACTCCATCAAAACGAAGCCGCCGAAGCCGCTTGCGCGGCTAAACGGCAGTCCGGAGCCGAAATGCCAGGCGGTGCTTACATCGAAGCCTTTGATCGCCGCGCTGACGAGCGCGTTTACCTGATGCCGCCGATCGTGCGACGGCCGGATGCGCAGCGTCTCGTCGCCGTACCAGATCTCATAGCGCGGGCGAGAGGCTTCGTATTCGGTGTTCGCGTAGCCGTAGCCGACGTGCGCCTGCACGCCGCCTCGCCGGTAGGATACGCGTGCGTCTGCGCCGAACGAGCGGCCATCGGTGGGCTGGAGCTTCGTGGTCAGCCGGGGGTAGGCCGTCCACTCGGCTACATAGATGTCCTCGATGCCCTTGTAGAATCCTTCGACGGAGATATCGAGGCCCTGAAGGGGATTCACGCGGTACCCTATGAGCGCGTGCACGGCCCGTCCCAGGCGGCCGCCCACAATATCCGAGTCGCGTTCACCGACACCTCGAATGACGGTCCACGCGGTGAACACGCTAGCTGCGTCCCTCCGATCGCTGATCCCGACGATCTCCTGGTGATACAGTCCCGCCGCCGCGCTGAGCTGGTGGAACCCGCGCGCCCACACGAGACGAAGCCGCGGTTCCGGACGGGGAAGCGCGTCGAGGCGGTAGAGATGAAACCGCACGCCCGG
>CAZXHQ010000738.1:0-1574 GCA_964640145.1 uncultured Rhodothermales bacterium
CTCCTTCAGGCGTGGGAGCCCGGTACACCATTGTCACTGCATAATCGATTTACTCAGAATATTGAGTAAATCGTTAAAGGGCTATCGAGATGTCCGGACGGAGTCGTCGTCGAGAAGGATCAGCCCGGGATCTCGGGGCTTTTTTGTACGTGCCCCGGTCGCTACAATCTCGGCGTGCGGTACACGCAGACGGGCTCGTCGCCGTCGTGGCCGTAGAGGAAGAACTCCAGTCCGGCCTTCGGAGCATCCGCGCTGACGCGGACCACGCCGACGTTCAGTCGTCCGTACGGATTCTTCGTCCGGGAGTCGACGCCGCCGAGCAGCTTGACGTCGGACCGCAGACCGCCGCCGCGTACGTCGAAGGTGCGGTCGAAGCGCATCAAAAGCTCCGCGCCCCTCTGCATGAGGCGGCCCGCTCGATTCGTCAGCCCGCTGGAGATGAACTGGTAGAGACGTTCGCCATCCTCCCAGATCAGCTCCTGCGCGCAGCCCACGTGGATGTCGCCCGCCAGGAAGACGTGCCGCTGATTCGGATGGGCTCGCTGATGCGACCGGATGAGCTTCATGAAACGATCTCGATCGTCGACGTGTCCGAGCGACGACCATCGATCGGAAAAGTCCTCACCTTCCGGCGTCAGGTGCGCGGCCGTGACCGCCAGGTAGCGCGGCAGATGGACCGGCGGCACGCTCAGTACGAAGAACACCACCTTCTGCCGACGCGTGCGTTCGAGGAACGCCTTGAGGTCGTCCGCCTGCGCCGTCGCATAGAGCTCCCCTTCGCCGTCGTCCACCCAACGCTGCGATCGTAGGTCCATCACGAAGAACGAGACGGGGCCGTAGTCGAAATCGTAATGGAAGGAAGGCGGCAGGTCGCCGGAGCGAGGCATCAGGTGCGCCGCCTGGTAGTCGAAATAGGCCCATCGGGCCCCTTCCCCGACCGAGCGCCACTTCGGGGACCGATGGTCCGGGTGTGAGCCCCAGTTGTCGACGATGTCGTGATCGTCGATGATCGTATAGGTCGGAAAGGCCGCAAGCAGTTCGCGCAGCTGGCGAACGCCGCCGAAGTGGCGATAGCGCTGCTGGTAGAGGCGGCGTACCTCGGCCGTCGTGCAGTCGTGAATCGTCTCTCGTCCCGGCGGTGCGACGTGAGCGAAGTAGTCCGAGTCGAACAGCGACATCGCCGTCGGCATGTCGGCGTACATCTGATCGCCCATCATGATGATGAACTTGCAGTCGTGCTGCTCGAGCGCGCGGCGCGCCGCCCGAAGCATCCGGCGCGCATCGTCGCGCACGAACCCCTTCGCGTCGAACGGCTGGTTGCAGCTCATGATGCCGAAGGAGAACGCCGCTGCGGCGTGCTCGGGGTCCGCCGGAGCCGTCTCGAATCGGCCCTCGCCGACGAGCCGGTCGTCGTCCGCTCCCGTGATCCGGTAGCGGTAGCGCGTGTTGGGCCGCAGGCGCGCTCCCTCGCCGGGTATGCCGAAGCTGCGCGTGTGGTCTGCGGCGTCGTCGTCGGGAACCGCCACGTCCATCCGACCCTCGCCGCTGCGCTCCCCGTCCGGCCACCACCGCAC
>CAZXHQ010000739.1:0-1558 GCA_964640145.1 uncultured Rhodothermales bacterium
TGTCCGTTTGGCAGCCGCCGGAAATGCTCGGTAGACAGCACGCGGTAGGAGGCATTCAGGCCGTGGCGACGGCACGACATATGGAACAGCCTGGAGATGAGATCGGACCACTCCCCCTCGCCGCGCATCCGCACGCCGAAGCGGCTGTCGGTCAGCCGCTCGCCGCGCAGGGATTCGAGGCGGTGCACGACCTTGTTGAACCGGCCCGGGTGCTCACGCTTGAGCCAGTCGAGAAAGAGCTCCTTCACCGGGCCCGGCAGACGCATCATGATGTAACCCGCGTTGGACGCCCCCCGCGCCGCGGCCGCCTTGAGAATGGCCGGCATTTCTTCGTCGGTCAGACCCGGCACGACCGGCGCCACGTTTACGGATACCGGAATCCCTCTCGCCGACAACGCTTCGATCGCCTGCAGCCTGCGTTCGGGCCGGGAGGTGCGGGGCTCCATCGTGCCGACCAGATCGGGCTTAAGCGTGGTGATGGACAGGGCGACCGTAACCAGGTTGTACCGCGCCAGCTCCTCCAGAAGGTCGGCGTCGCGCGTGACGAGATAGTTCTTCGTGATGACGGCTACGGGATTGCGGTGCCGTACGAAGACTTCGAGGCACCGGCGCGTCAGATGGAGCCGGCGCTCGAGCGGTTGATAGGGATCAGTGTTGCCGGAGAGCGCGACGACCTGCGGCGTCCACGACGGCCTCTGAAAGGTTTCCGAGAGGAGCTCGGGCGCCGCTTCTTTCACCAGGATCTTGGATTCGAAGTCGAGGCCGGCCGAAAAGCCGAGGAATTCGTGCGAAGGGCGCGCGTAGCAGTAGATGCAGCCGTGCTCGCAGCCCCGGTAGGGATTGATGCTGAAGGTAAAGCCGACGTCCGGGCTGTCGTTCCTGGCCAGAACGGTCTTCGTCCGGTCGAGGAAGTACTCCGTCTCGACCTGTCGGAGGTCGTCCTCATCCATCGCCTCCGGGTCCTCCACCAGATGAAGCGGCTCGAACCGATTGGGCGTGTTGATCCGAGCTCCGCGTCCGCGACGCGCCGGAAGCTCATCTAGAGACGGGTCGTGCACGGTGGATCCATGGGCTCGATTTGATGTATTTCGGTTAAAGGCGGAAAGCCAGGGTTGCGTTTCGAATAGGGCGTAAGGATCAGGAACGAGAGCTTTCAGCTTTCAACGCCGCTACAAGCGCCCTCGCTGCGTCCGCTTGGCGCGGCCTTTCCCTATTCGGTGCTCTTCAGGCGAACAAGGGCGCCCCATGCTCTGTGACGGCCCGGAATCGCCCATCCCGTGCGGCATGTGTCATATATGGCTCATACAATGCAATATAGATATCGCACGCGTGCCGCGCTACGACCTGCCGGCGAAAAGAGCACCCCGCGTGGGCACGCATAAACGGGTCGGCGAAAGCCGGCGTCTCACCGGTCGCCGTCGCGTATCCCGATGGGAGCTGCCTGATCGAACATGCCCCGCCACGGATCCGCTTTCTGGCCCATTCGCCGAAAAATATTACGCAGATGGTAGGTGTCGGGATCGACGCTTCCAAGCTCGGACCAGTGAAGCGGGGTCGC
>CAZXHQ010000740.1:0-1539 GCA_964640145.1 uncultured Rhodothermales bacterium
TAGCAAGTACGAGTGAATGGCTACCCCTAATTTACAAGCACTTAGCCCCTCCTGTCGCGGGAAGTTGAGCCAGGAACGCCGCCGCTTCGCGCTGTGCGTCGCGCTGCCGGTTTCATCTTATCTTCGTCGTCGATCCCCGTACCTTCGCGGTAGGCCCGCCTGGCGGGCCTGCGTAGGCAAGATATCTCCCAGAAGCGCATGAGAATAACCGTCATCGGAGCCGGACTCATCGGGTCGGCCGTCGCGCGCGTGCTCAATGACCGAGACCGGATCAAGCAAATCCAGATCTGCGACGCCCGCGCCCGGTCGCTCCAGGAGCTGCACGACGAGATTCAAAGCTCGAAGCTTCGGTCCTTTCAGGTGGACGTGCGTGATTTCAACGTGCTCGAACCCATTCTGCGAGGGAGCGACTGCGTGATCGGCTGCGCCCTGCCCGAGGTGAACCCGATTCTGGCCGAAACATGCCTGAACCTCGGCATCCATTTTTGCGACCTCGGCGGCAACGACGAGATCGTGGAGCAAGAGCTCGCCCTGCACGACCGCGCCGAGCAGAAGTCCGTCTGGATCGTCCCGAACTGCGGGCTGGCGCCCGGCCTCGTCAACATCCTCTGCCTCTACGGCATCGAACAGTTCGACGAGGTGGACGCCGCGCATCTTCGGGTCGGCGACGTACCGCTCCATCCCGAGCCGCCCTTCAACTTTCGGATTTCCTGGTCGGCCGAGAAGATCATCGACGACTATACGCATCCCGTTCAGCTCATCGAAAAGGGGAAGATCCGCAGCGCCGAGCCCCTGACGCGGGAGGAACCGATCTGCTTTCCCGCCCCGTTCGACGACATGGAGTCCTTCTGCACGGCGGGCGGCCTCTCCACGTTGACGAACCAGCTCGCCGGCAAGCTGAAGACGCTCGACCACAAGACGATCCGGTGGCCGGGACACGCCAACCAGATGCGCGCGCTGCTCGATCTGGGCTTCGGCGAGGCCCGCAACATCGACGTGCGCACGCACCTCACCTACCGCGACATCCTCATCCGCCGAATGCGGCAGCGGCTCGGAGGCACCTATGAAGATGCCGTCCTGCTGCGCGTGTTGATCAAGGGCAAGAAAGACCGCACGAAGAAGACGCTCGTCTACGAGATGGTGGACCGCTTCGACCAGGACGCCCAGATGACCGCCATGAAGCGCTGCACGAGCATTCCCGCCGCCGCGGCCGCCTTTCTGGTCGCGTCCGGTGCGGTCCGAGGCGGCGGGGCGGCCCCGCCTGAAAACGTTCTGCCGAGAAAGACATTCCTCGACGCCATCGGCGAGCGGGGTCTGGACATCCAGACGAGGTGGTACGAGGGGTACGTCGACGTGCGCGATCCGCCGGGTCTCTCGAACGAGTGAGGCGAGGGACGTATCGAACCGCCCTCCCCTCACCCCTTCCCGTAGGCCCGAATGGTCGAGCCGCCGAGCGCATCGCCCGGGCCGGTGACGATCGTCCGCGCGATCTCGACGAGATCGGCGGCATCTACTCCCTCGCCGGCCTCATCGTAGCGG
>CAZXHQ010000741.1:0-1531 GCA_964640145.1 uncultured Rhodothermales bacterium
GGAGCTTCATGCCGCCGGTCGATCCGGACGTGCCCCGCTACCTTGCCTGCAACGGTGATGAGAGTGAGCCCGGCACGTTCAAGGACCGGCAGCTCATGGAGTACAACCCCCATCTCGTCTTCGAAGGCATCCTCGTCGCGGCCTATGCGATGCAGGTGGATACGACGTATCTCTACATCCGCGGTGAATACGCCGACTGGATTCGGCACATGGAGCGCGAGCTCGAGAACCTGTACGAGAAGGGATTCGCGGGCCGGAACATCATGGGGACGACCTTCTCCAGCGAGATCGTGATACACAAAGGCGCCGGCGCCTATATCTGCGGAGAGGAGACGAGCCTCCTCGAATCCGTCGAGGGCAAGCGCGCCTATCCGCGCATCAAGCCGCCGTTTCCAGCGCAGAACGGCCTCTGGGGCCGGCCGACGACCGTCAATAACGTGGAAACGTTGGCCTGTGCCCCCCTGATCATTAATCGGGGTGCGGACTGGTTTTCGAGCCTCGGGCCCGAGAAACACCCCGGTCCGGTGCTCTACGGCATCTCCGGTCACGTCAACCGTCCCGGCGTCTACGAGTATCCGACGGGCATGCTCATCAGTGATATGATCGAAGAGGTCGCCGGCGGCATCTGCGGGGGCAAGAAGCTCAAGGCGCTCGTGCCGGGCGGTGCCTCGGTGCCGGTGCTCCGCGCCGACATGATCGACGGGGTAACCATGGATTCCGAGTCGCTCCGGGAGGCCGGATCCATGATGGGAACGGCCGGCATGCTGGTGATGGATGAGGACACGGACATGGTCAAGTTCTTGCGCCGGGTAACGCATTTTTACCATCACGAGAGCTGCGGCCAGTGCACCCCGTGCCGTGAAGGCACCGGATGGATGGAGAACCTGGTCACGCGCATCGACGAAGGCGAGGGCAATCTGCGCGACCTGGATCTACTTCTGGATCTGTGCGACCAGATGGAAGGACGGACGGTCTGCGCACTCGCCGACGCGGCCGCGTGGCCGGTGCGCAACACCATCAAACGGTTCCGCGACGAGTTCGCGGCGAAATGCAAGAAGAGCGTCTTCGCGGTGGCGTGATGCGTGTGTTCGCATATATGACAGGGCTCCTCCTTATCTGCACCGCCTGCGGGTCGGATGCGGATTCGGACATCAATCCGGTCGTTACGTACGACATGTTCGGGCAGCCCTTCGAGCCCGCGCCCGCCTTGCCGGTACAGTCCGTCCTCGCCGAATCGGAGCGTCATACCGGCGGCCCCGTGATGGTCGAAGGCGTGCTGTACGACGAATGCGAGGCGTCGGATTGCTGGATGCTGATGCGGTCGGATACGGCGCAGCTCCTCATCCTGCCGCCCGACTTCGAAGTGCCGGATGCCGTCGCGGGACGGCGGGCGGTCGTGCACGGTCAGATGTCGTCCGGCGCCGCGCACACGCTGAAGCCGACTGGCGTCATGGTGGAGAAGGTGCGATCTTGACCGGGCGCCGGCTTACGCGGACGGAAGGAGCTTAGTACATCACTTCGTAAATACGGT
>CAZXHQ010000742.1:0-1525 GCA_964640145.1 uncultured Rhodothermales bacterium
GTAAACGACATGAACAGCGCAAAGAGCGGAATGACGATGACCGGGTCGGAGATGTAGGCGCCGAACTCGGTGGCCGGATTCAGCGCCTCCTTGAAAATGTATCCGAACGCCCAGCCGGCGATGACGCCGTAATAGCTGAGGATGCACACTCCCGTCAAGACGCACAACCCGCCGACGAGCGTCCACGGCGTTCCCGCTTTGATCGCCTTGATCGCGCCGACCGGGTTCTTCTGACTGAAGCGACCCACGGTCAGCTCTGCGAAGAGGTACGGCAGACAGATCAGCGCGATGCACAAGAGGTAGATGATGACGAATGCGCCGCCGCCGCTCTGCCCCGTCACGTACGGAAATCGCCAGATGTTGCCGAGTCCGATCGCAGAGCCGGCTGCGGCGAGCACGAAGCCGAGTTTCGAGGTCCACTGACCGCGGTCCGCCGCTGATGGGATCGACATAGGGGGGAGGGATGGATGGCTAGAGATTGGCTGTTGGCAGCCGGCAGCGGTTGCCTTCTGCGTCAGCACCGAAGATCCGCCGGCTGCCGACCGTCAGCGGCCGACCGACGGGCGGCGCCGACGGAATTTATACATTCGGGCGCCGAATGTCGAAATCACGCATACATGTCGTCCAGGTCGGCCCCGGCGAGCTCCTTCAGGAAGGAGGCGATCTTTGTCGTGAGGTCCTGCAGATAGCCTGCGCCTTTTTCCGGGGTGGACCGAGAGGGGTCGCCCACGCCCGTGCTTTCGGTCACCTGCGTCCACTGCCGCTCCGCCCACGCCCACTTCTCGCGCAGCGCCTTGACCTTGAAGCGCCGCTCCGCCCCGTCGCCGGCGTCGTCGAGCGGAAGCACCAGCTCGGGCGCGATGTGCATCATGACGCTCGTCTCCATCTCGCCGGCATGATCGCCCGGCTCGTCGAAGTAGGTGCCGAGATCCATGATGTCGTACCAGTTCATCTGGCATACAAACATCTCAGGATACTGCACGCCGATCTCGCGGATCATCTGCTTGAAGTCGTTGCCGCCGTGGCCGTTCAGCACGAGCAGTTTGCGGATCTCGGTGCGCGAGAGCGCATCTACCACGTCGTTCAGAACGGCCGCCTGCGTGCTGGGATACAGATTGACGTCGAGCTTGACGTCGAGCTGCCCGGTGTTGATGCCGAACGGGACGGTAGGGAGCACGATGACCTTCGCGCCCTCGTCCCACGCTTTCCGGGCCGACTCGGCCGCGATGTGATCGCACTCCGCGATGTCGGTGCAATACGGGAGATGGTAGTTGTGTGCCTCGGTGGCACCCCACGGCAAAACGGCCACGTCGTACTGCGTCGACTTGACCGTCTTCCAGTTCGCTTCGGCCAGGAGATACGGACGGATGGGCATGTGGATGGACTCGAAATCTGTGTAGACGCTCTCAATCATACATCTGCACGTAGGCCCACGTGTGCCGCGGGCGGATAGGCAGGTGAGGAGCGCTTTCAGGCCGGCGCGAACGCGGCTACATGCTTTCTGGCGCGGCACGTCGAGTCCGCG
>CAZXHQ010000743.1:0-1523 GCA_964640145.1 uncultured Rhodothermales bacterium
AGTGCGGCGTAGGCTAGAGCTTCCGCCGGAATCCCTGGAAGAGGACGTCGTCGCCTACGTGCTCCCAATTCTTTTCTACGAAGGTGTAGGCATGCTCGAGCTCTTCCCGGCCGATGTTGTGGATCGACAGGGTGCCGGCGCCCAGCAGCAGCGGGGCGATGAAAAGATAGAGGCGATCCACCAGGTCGTCGCGCAGCAGGGACGTCGCCAGGGCGCTTCCACCTTCGACCAGGACCGACTGCAGCGGTCGGCCTCCGGGTCCGGCATCGCGGCCCAGCGCGTCGAGCGCTTCAGGAAGATGGAGCTGTCCGCCTCGAACGGAAACGTACAGGACGCGGCCTCCGCGGCCTGTAAGCTCGTCCTCGTATGGGAGCTTCGTTCCGTCCGCCGTGATCACCACGGTATGATCGGCGTGCTCGTCGGTGAATAGCTGCAGGCGGCCGCGCAGGCGCCCCGTTCGGTCGAGCACGATGCGTATGGGATGTCGTCCTTCGACGTGGCGCACCGTCAGCGCCGGGTCGTCGCGTTGCGCGGTCTCCGTGCCGACCATCACGGCGTCCGTCGTAGCGCGCCAGCGGTGGACCTGGCGCCGGGACGCCTCTCCCGAAATCCAGCGAGACTCGCCGGAGACGCCGGCGACGCGTCCGTCGAGGGTCTGGGCCATCTTCAGCGTGACGAGGGGCCGGGCGGTCTCCACGTGATGCAGGAACGCCTCATTGAGGCGCTTGCATTCGGATTCCATGACGCCCTCGGTCACCTCGACGCCGTGTTCGCGGAGGCGGCGGATCCCCTCGCCGGCCACGTCCGGATGGGGATCCGCCGCACCGAGGACCACGCGCGGGATGCGTTTCTCCAGGATGAGGTCCGTGCACGGCGGCGTCTTGCCGTGGTGGCTGCACGGCTCGAGGTTGACGTAGAGCGTGGCGTTGGCAAGTGCGTCGTCGCCGTAGCGCCGTTCGGCATCCTGAATGGCATGGACTTCGGCGTGCGGCCCCCCGAACTCGAGGTGCTCCCCCTGGCCCAGCAACGTACCGTCGGTCCCCACGAGCACGGCGCCGACGAGCGGATTCGGGCTCACGCGCCCGGCGCCGCGGTCCGCCAGTTCCAGACACATCGTCATCCATTTGTCGTGATCGCGATCCGTCATGCCGTAATGGTGCGGCTGTTAATGTTTTCCGTGTCCTGGCCGATACACGCACTGAATATACAAGCTCCATGGACGTCGAACGGGTACATATCAGTCCGGTGGCCCCCGACCGCGGTGGGTCGGGAAGATACGGCTCTGCGGACGAGCGGGCGAGGCGGGACCGGGAGAAGCGGCGCGTCCTGGAAAAGGAAGCGACGGATCGGCTGGAGATCTCCAAGAGGGGCCGCGAGACCTACCGGGCACAGGCCCTCCCGCCGGACATGGATTTCGCGCGGAAGGCGCTCGACCGTCTGCCGGCCTCGGACCCGGAGCGCACAGCCCAGCTTGCCGCACGTCTCGAGACGGGATACTACCTGTCGTCGGCATTTTTCGAGCA
>CAZXHQ010000744.1:0-1523 GCA_964640145.1 uncultured Rhodothermales bacterium
GAGGATCTCGAGAGGCTTCTGAACCCCGACACCTTTTTCGCCGTCCGCTCCTCCGTGGTCGGCGAGGACGCAGCCGGCGCTTCCTTCGCCGGCCAGATGGACAGCTTTCTCTTTCGGCGGGGCACAGACGACGTCGAAGAGGCTATTCTCGCGTGTCTGGCCAGCGCCTTCTCCGACCGCGCGATCGCCTACCGACGCGAGAAGGCCCTTCCGGTGGACGACATTCGCGCGGCGGTGATCGTCCAAATGATGGTGGACGGTGACGTCTCCGGCGTCCTCTTCACCGCCCATCCCGTCACCGGCAGCCGGCGCCACGCGCTGCTCACCGCCTGCTACGGCCTCGGCGAAGGCGTCGTCTCCGGCATGTGCGATACCGATGAGTTTACCATCGACCTCGACGACGCCTCGATCGAGGCAGACATTCGCGAGAAAGCCGTGCAGGTAATCTTCGACCGGGAGACCGGCTCCGGAACGACGGAGGCGCCCGTCCCGCAGGACCTCCGAGGTCGACCGTGCCTGCCGGACCACCGCGTTCGCGAAATCGTCCGGATGGGTACACGGCTGGCCGACGAACTGGGGGCGCCCCAGGACGTGGAATGGACGCTGCGCGGAGACGAGCTTCACGTGCTTCAGGTGCGGCCGGTCACCGCGCTGCCGCTGCCGCAAAATGACGGTCCGCGCCTCGTGTGGGACAACTCGAACATTCAGGAGAGCTACTGCGGCGTCACCACGCCCCTCACCTATTCCTTCGCGAGCATGGCCTACGCCACCGTCTACGAGCAGACGATGCGCGCAATGGGCCTCTCGAGCCGGGAGATCCGTGCGCAGCGGCACGTCCTCGACAACCTGCTCGGGTTCGTCCGCGGCCGCATCTACTACAACATCAACAACTGGTACCGGGGACTTCTGCTCCTCCCCTCGTTCCATGCCAACAAAAAAGAGGACATGGAGCGCATGATGGGGCTGGAAGATCCGGTGGATTTCGTAGAGGAGCGGACCTGGGCCGAGAAGCTCCGTCGCGCTCCACAGACGGCGTTCGCGCTCGGCCGTCTGCTCCACCGCTTCCGGGGGATCGACCGGCACGTCGCGGATTTCCGGGCGCATTTCCTCGAGGTGTACGACCGCATCGACCGGAGCCGGCTGCACCGAATGACGGTGCCGGAGCTGGTTGCCACGACGAATGCGCTTCGTGACGACCTGCTGCGCCGGTGGGAGACGCCGATCGTCAACGACTTCTTCGTGATGATGATGAGCGGCCGCATACGCCGCACCCTCGAGCGGGTCGACGCGGAGCATGCCGGCGCCCACTACAACGACCTGCTCTCGGGAGAGGAGGGCCTCGAGAGCGTAGAGCCCACGCGGCGCCTTCTGATGCTGACAGACAAGATTCGCGGTCGGCCCGCCGTCGCCGACCTCTTCGAGCGCGTCGACGACAGCCGCATGTTGGAGGCGGTGCGCGCGGCCGACCCGGAGATCCACCGAGCGTGCCTGAAATACATCGAGGAGTACGGCGATCGCTGTAT
>CAZXHQ010000745.1:0-1510 GCA_964640145.1 uncultured Rhodothermales bacterium
GCCGAAGGCCCAGAATCGTCAGCACGGCGATGACGATCCCGGTAAAAATCCGAACGCGTATTCGATACTCATCCATACGTCGCTACACCCTGCTCGCTCATCGCCTGCGGTACGGCCTCGGCGCGTCCGCAGCGCCTAAATTCTTCAGAAACAATGGCCTTATCGGGCCGGGCCGTCGGCCGGTGTGTTTAAGCTTTGCCGACGCCGTACAGTTCCACTTCAGACCTTCGCGAAACGGATGTAATTATCTCAAGACAGGGTATTCTTGTCTGCCTGAGCAACCGTTTCGGGCACAATACCGTTACAAATCTGCCGCTGTAATCTCGAACAGGTATTTCAGGCCCTCGTTGTAGATAGTCCTCCCCGGGGAAATCGCGCCAAGCGGCTGCCTCTCGAGCCGGCCTCGCACGCGGCAAGGGCAGATTGTATTCTCTTATTAATCCCGACAATCCGATGCGTCGAACCAGCTCCGTCATCGCGTCTTCTCTGGTGCTTTTCGTCCTGGTTGCCTCCCTACCGTCGCCGGCGTCGGCGCAGTACTTCGGCCGCAACAAGGTCCAGTATGACGAATTCGACTTTCGTTACATCGAGACCGAGCACTTCCAGATCTACTACTATCCGGAAGAGGAGGAGGCCGTTCGGGATGCGGCACGTATGGCCGAGCGCTGGTATAGCCGCCACGCGCGCACCTTTCTCCGGGAGTTTAGAGAGAAGAAGCCCGTCATCTTCTACGCCAACGATGCCGATTTTCACCAGACGAACGTGATCAGCGGCATGATCGGCGAGGGGACCGGCGGCGTCACGGAAGGATTGAAGCAGCGCGTGGTGATGCCGCTGACGGGCAGCTACATGGAAACGGACCACGTGCTCGGCCACGAGCTCGTCCACTCCTTCCAGTACGACATCGCCTTCAGCGATCGCGATACGATCCGTTTCAATCTCGGCCTGCTGCCCCTGTGGATGGTCGAGGGTACGGCGGAGTACCTGTCGGTTGGCCGCTCGGACACGCATACGGCCATGTGGCTCCGTGATGCCGTTCGGCGCGACGACCTGCCTACCATCGATCAGCTCACCCGGGACCAGCGCTACTTCCCCTACCGTTACGGCCAGGCGTATATGGCCTACGTGGGAGGCAAATACGGCGACGCGGCCGTTGCGAACCTGTATAAGCTCGCCGGCCGAGCGGGCGTCGACTCCTCGTTCGTCTATACGCTGGGCATCACGACCGATTCGCTCTCTAACGAGTGGAAAGACGTCGTTCGCAACACCTACGAGCCGCTGATGGAGGGACGTACGGCGCCGGATCAGGCGGGGCGCCGGGTCCTGGCCGAGGAGATCGACGCCGGCGAGATCAACATCTCGCCGTCGGTGAGCCCCGACGGCCGGTACGTCGCCTTCCTTTCCGAGCGCGACCTCTTCACGATCAACCTGTTCGTCGCGGACGCGGAAACGGGCGAGGTCATCACCAGCCTGAAGAACCCTGCGGCCGATCCGCACATGGACGCCCTGC